>WBUV01000285.1 GCA_008933525.1 Bacteroidales bacterium
CCTTAATATATTGATACTATGAAATGTTCAAGTTTTATCTTACAACAAATAGAATGATTAAAATATGGACATTCCATGTGTGCTCTATTAAAGTCAATCCTAAGTTCGGAAAATAATTCCATTGATATTATTAAACTTAATAAATTTTAAACACATGAAAAATATTTTGATTGTGGGCGCTGGTGGACAAATAGGCTCCGAGTTAGTTCCTCATCTTCAAAACATATACGGGAACAATCATGTAGTTGCAACCGACATTAACTGCAACTCATGCGTTAAACTTGCCGAAAATGGACCTTTCGAGGAGTTAGATGCGCTTAATGCCGATAAGTTTGTGGAAATTGTTAAAAAGTACAAGATCGATACAATCTTTAATCTTGTTGCTTTGCTTTCTGCTACTGGTGAAAAAAATCCGCAGCTAGCATGGAAAATAAACATGGGAGCATTAATGAACTCATTAGAAATAGCTCGCGAGTTTAACTGTGCCGTTTTCACTCCCAGCTCTATTGGAGCGTTTGGTCCTACTTCACCAAAGGATAACACACCACAGGACACAGTGATGCGCCCATCTACAATATATGGCGTTTGTAAAGTTACTGGCGAAATGCTTAGCGATTACTATTATCAACGTTTTGGTGTTGATGCTCGCAGCGTGCGCTTCCCTGGTATTATCTCAAACGTAACTCTACCTGGTGGTGGAACTACCGACTATGCAGTAGAAATTTACTACGGAGCAATACAGCAAAAAAAGTTTACTTGCCCATTGCCACAAGGAACATTCCTTGATATGATGTATATGCCCGACGCACTCGATGCTTGTGTACAGCTTATGGAGGCCGATCCTTCAAAACTTAAACATCGCAATAGCTTTAACGTAACCGCAATGAGTTTTGAACCATCGCAAATTTTTGCTGCAATCAAAAAACGTATTCCAGAATTTACAATGGAGTATAATGTTGATCCAATAAAGAAGGCGATTGCTGATAGTTGGCCAAACTATATGAACGATTCTTGTGCTCGTGAGGAGTGGGGCTGGAATCCAAAATGGAATCTTGAAACCATGACTGACGATATGCTAAAAGTTATTGCCGATAAATTTGCAAAAGGTTTACTTAAATAGGACGATTTGTCTTCTTGAAAAAAAAGAGGCCAAAGTCCTCTTTTTTTGTAATTCTAAACTCTTATTCCCATAACAAGAATATCGTCCAGCTGATCGTGCGGACCAATCCATTGGTCAATTGTGTCGTCGAGTATCAACTTCTGTTCAGCCATCTCTTTTGACGATACCTTAAGTAAAAGTTCCTTGAAGTTTCTAGACATGAACTTCCTATTGTCGTTACCTCCAAACTGATCAACATAACCATCGGAGAACATGTAAATACAATCGTTTTTTTGCAAGGCTATTTCGTGCAAGGTAAACGATTCCTTTTCGTTAATATGAACGCCTACTGGCATTTTATCGCCTTTAAATTCAATTAGTTCAGAGTTACGAACTAAGTATAGCGGATTGTATGCACCAGCAAACATCAAAGTATTTGCTTTTGTATCTATTACGCAAAGGGCAATATCCATTCCATCCTTAGCTTCATGTTCCTTTCCAACTTGCGATAAAGCTCTTTTTATGTTTATCCTAAGGTTGTTAAGAATTATATTCGGTTTAATGTCTTCGGTATTCTTTACTATTTCGGTTAATAAGGTAATTCCCATCAAACTCATAAATGCCCCGGGAACACCATGTCCCGTACAGTCGGCCGCTGTAACAATTATTTTGTCGTTTTTCTTGGTCATCCAGAAAAAGTCGCCACTAACAATATCGCGTGGTTTAAGCAAAATAAAATAGTTGTTTAGGATACTATCAGCAACATCTTTGCTTGGCATTACAGCGTTTTGGATTCTACGGGCATAAGAAATACTTTTAATAATGTCCTGATTTTGAGATATGATTTGATCGCGCTGACTTGTAATCTCATCGCGTTGTGCTTCAATTTCTTCCTTTTGCTGAAGGATTTCCTGATTTCGGATTTGTAGCTCATCGCGTTGATGTTCTATGGCGTTTTTCTGTTCCTCTATTGTTTTTGTTCTTTCCTTTACCTTTTGCTCAAGAATCTGTTTTTCCTTAATAAGATTTCGCTCGTGTAACCTAATAAAAATGGTAACAAAAGCAATTACGAATGCAATAACAAGTAGGTAGAACCAAATTGTTTGGTAAAAAGGAGGGGTAATGCTAAACTTATATTCTTGCACTTTACTTAGATTGCCCATGGCATCGCGAGCTCTGAATTTAAGAACGTGATCGCCTGGGGGGAAGAATGGGAAATCCTTTTCTGGAGTATTGCCCCAGTCGCTCCATTCTGACATAACTCCTTCGAGCAAATATTGATATTCAACCGACTTTTCCTTAAGGTAGAAAGGAGCTCCTAGTTTTATTTTGAACGAATTGTTTGTCGATTCAAGTTTAACATAGCTTGTATTAAGGCTTCTACCAGTTTTGTCTATTACTTGTTTTATGTAAATGGAAACAAGGTCTTCCGAATCTACGGGGATAGTTGGAGTTATTTTGTAAATCTGATTGTAATTATTTACAACCCAAACCTCGTTGCTATCGTTGTAGTTAACAAAATTTACTCTATCGAAAAGTCCAAGGTATTTTGCCGTTTTTGTAGTTGCATTGCTGGAGGGATAACCATACCAATGCTGCCCAGAGCGCAACCAAGTTTGGTTGGAACCAGAATAAAGGGTTTTGAAGTTCCCCTGAGAGGCAAATTCATTGTAAATGCTAATGCTGTCGCCTTGTTGGTGGTACTGAAATATTTGAGAAGGAGTAATTACAATGAAATTGTTATTTGCTTTACGAATCACCGGAGAGATTAGCTTATTTTCTCCACTAAGTACTTGCATTATGCTCGGATTTGACGAATCAATTTCATTTATCCTGTATACTTTGTAATCGGTACTGATTAACAATGTATTCTCTGCTATTTCGACTACTGATGTTATTTTTTCATTTTTGATCTCAATAATTTCTTTTGATTCCCAGCGGTTATTGTTAAAACTGACTTTGTATAGTTTCTCCCAAGTTCCTGCAAATAGCAATGACTTGGAGTAAACACCAGGGTTTAAGCAGTATATGTATTCATTGCCTATTATTGAAATTGGTTGCCCCTTAGTTATACTATATAAACCAGTACTTGACGATACCATTAGGTTCCCGTTCCAGTTTACAAGATGGTTAATCTTGCCACTTATACCGTTAGTTTTTTCGTACTTGTAATCGATGGAAATAAGTTGACTAACCTTTTTTCTGATTACTGCTTTTTGACTAGTTGATTCATCTTTTTGCTTATCAGATATAGTAGATACCTCCTTATCTAACTCAACATTAGCAGGCTCTATTCTTTCCTTTCCAAACAATCTCGAAAACAATCCTTTTTTCTTTTTCTCGGGAGTAAGAGTCGTTTGGTTATTATTTTCAATAGTCCTCGTTTCTTGAGAAGGGGTAATTTTTACTTCTTTGGCTGGTTTTGCAGTAATTGTAATTGTTTTTGAATCGTAACTTTTTGATTCTGTCAGCTTGTAAACACCATCGCTAGTACCAATATATAAATCGCCGGACAACTTTGACACCGATAGTATGTTTCCTTTTAATCCGCCAATATGGTGGTATGAACCTATTGGTAAATTGAGGTCAACCCTTGATACTCCCATTCCGTGAATTAGCCATAATCCACCCCAATTATCCTTGCCCATTGTTGTTACTTCATCGTCCGGAAGTCCGCTGGTGTAGTTGATTATATGCTTAGTTTCACCATTTTCGATATTGATAATGATACATCCGCCTATCAGAGTGGAGATTGCAATTGTTTTGTCATCTATCGACAAAGCGTTTGTCACATAACTTGCATCTATGTATCTCTGATCTTTAATGAATATCTGTTTGAGATTCACTCCATCGAACTGGAAAATTTTGTTGGAGCTCGTTCCTAATATTTGAGTCTCGTTATGTTTTATACTAAATACAAACTCTTCGTTTTTGATATTTGTTGAAATAAGATTAGCATCCTGCTTATGAATTTGAAAAATTGATGCTCTGTTTTTGATGATGAAGAATTTATCGCCAATATTGAACATGTCAGTTATAATCTGATCGCTATCTTTTTCGGTATAATAAACTTCAACTTTGTGTGGTTCTGCACGTTTTATCCTGTAAATGCCATCCACGCCGGCAGCATAAAGGTTGTTGTTGAAGTGATAGAAAAGATAGTATAGTTCAGGCTTTTGCTGCTCAATTTTTGAGTAAACATAAATTCCCTTGACATTTTTCTTGAAGAAACCCAACTCCTGATCGCCACCAACAAATAGTTTATCAAGGTAAGTAATTGCCATGGCTTGTCCAGTTATTGGCATTCGTTCCCAGGCATATCCATCAAAACTGAATACGCCATTCTGATTGAGGATATACATTGTATTATTATCACCCTGAATTATCTGGAAGTTCTGGGGACTCATGCTCACTGGCAGGGAGTAATTGGTAATAAAGGGGATGCTTTTTTGAGCATTGGTGTTTAAGGAAATGATTATAGAAACGGCTATAATCAGGACTTTTCTGATAGTAGAGTCAACTTTTTTCATCGCTTTTTATATATGGAAAAGGCTAGTAAATTACTAATTTTGAATATAATATTAACTTTTTTTGTTTTTTTTTACACGAAACATGAAGTGGTTTAACTTTTTTGTGCTAAATCAACCACACTTATTCATTATCTGTAATATTTTCCTAAAAATATTTACTTTTGCAAAGTAATTACTATGAAC
>WBUV01000286.1 GCA_008933525.1 Bacteroidales bacterium
GCGCGGTGGATGTGTTTGTGCGGGTACTTATGGTCACTTCTTGTTGAATGTAACCAAGGAGCAATCGCACAAGATTACCGATATGATTAACCATGGCGATTTATCAGAGAAGCCAGGCTGGGTGCGTTGGTCGATACATCCAACCACAACCAATGCAGAGGTTGAGTATATTGCCAACGCTTTGAGGGAGATTGCCCAAAATGCAAAGGTTTGGAAGGACGATTACTCATACTGCAAGCACTCAAACGAGTTTTGCAATAAAAATCCTGAGGCCAGAAAATTCTTGATTCCTGTTCAGGAGCATTTCAGTTTAGATTAACTTTTAGGAACTCGAGGTTTTGGGTTGAGAAGCTGGAGCATCACTTCATCTTCCCAAGCTTCCCTTGTTTTTAGCCAAGCTTTCTTAACCCCAACCTTTTCGAAGCCTTTATTTTCAAATAGTTGAAGACTAACTGTATTGTTTGCTGAGATATTGCAGTAAAGTTGGTTTAACTGAATAATTTCGAAACTGTATCGAATAAGTAGGCTTAATGCCTCGGAGGCATAACCTTTTTGCCTATGTTCTTTGTTGGAAATAAGAATTCCAAGCCCAGCACGTTGGTGGTAAGGGTCAAAATCGAAAAGGTCAATCAAGCCCACAGGAAAATTCATTAACGAACTCTGATTTTTTGCCTCAATAATTAGCCTGAGTTGTTTTGTTTCCCAAATATCCAAATGTGCCGTTTCGATATATTTTTTTAGTACAAAACGCGAAAATGGAGTAATGGTGTTGCTTACTGTCCATATCTCCATGTTGTTTTCCCAAGTGTAAAGAGTTTCAATATCGGTTGGTTCTGGAGCCCTAAGTTTAACAACGCTATTTTCTAGGATATTCTCACCCATAATTTACTAGTTATTTTATTTTAACAACCATTGCATTTGGGAATCCTAAAACATTGATTTTTTCGAGTTGAGACTGGGCTATTTCTTTGGAGTTGAACGCTCCAAAGTAATATCTGTAAATTCCATCTTTACCTTTCTCTTCGGTTGGTACAAATCCCTTAAAAGTGGCTTTGCTTATGGGGGTTTCACTTGTCATAAGTAGAACGGAAAATAAACTCTGGGAGTTAAATCTTGTTATTTGTTCGGATTTAATTAGTCGTGCTAATTCAATTTCACTAACTAGCATTGCATTGGGTAAATCGAAGTCGATGATTTTATTAAGTATGGGTATTGCAACAGATTTATTGGCAAACGACCCAATATTGATATATGTTGCAGCACCAACGTCAGTTCTTTTGGAATAAGTATCGAGTTCTTTTTCTGCTTTTTTAATTGACTCAGGGGTGAAATTATCCCCTGGCTTGGCTAATAAAATAGTATAGGTTAGGTCGTTAGGTTTAAGATTTTCGGGTATATCGATATCATCAATTTGAACACTTTTATTTCCACTGAATATTCTTATGCTGCCTCTTCTGTTAAACCTTCTACCTGCTGGATTGTCAGTGCCATCGGGGTTAACATTAGAGGCAATGCAGCTCAGGGCTCCCATTCCTTTCACAATAAATCTACGTTCGTTAATTCCTTTATACACCAAATATTCCACAATAGACTTGGCTCTTTTCGACGATAATTTTAAATTGTAGGCAGGAGATCCTTTGCTATCGGTGTGCCCGCATACTTCAATGTATAGTTCAGGATACGATTCCATTAAACGGAAAACTTTTTCAAGTTCAAATTTTGACTCGCGGGTTAGTGCATAGCTGTCAAAATCAAATAGAATTGTATTTAGCTTTAGTGCAAGACCTTGTGAAATAATATTAGATGTAAGGGTCAATTCAATAGGCACGATCGATTGGTTGAAGTTTTCTGGAATGAACACACTAACCGGATTCATGCTATAGTTCTTGCTTGTTGCTTCAACTAAATAACTGCCAGGTTTGGTTTTTATTTTGAAATCGCCGTTGGTCGATAGGACTATGTTTGATTGAATTGTTCTACTTTCAGTATCTTTAAGACTTATTGCAATACTGTCAGGGCATATTTCGGCATTGTCACTCAAGGTTAGTTTTCCTATAATTTCAACTAGCGTTTCAGCAATTTTAGGCTTAATCTCAACTCGGTATATTTCGTAAAAGGTAATCAAATCTTTACTAACCATTGGCATTAAGGCTGTAGTGCTGTCAATAGGGAAATAGTAAAACTCATTATCCGGGGTATTAATGGGGTATCCAAGGTTGATTGGTGTCGACCATTTATTGTTGGGCAGGAGTTGCGAGTAAAAAATATCGAAACCTCCCATCGAGTTATGACCTTGCGACGAAAAATAAAGTGTTTTTCCATCGTTCGATAGTATTGGCGACTCCTCGTTATAAGGTGTGTTTATTTCAATCAAATTTCTTATGTTTCCCCATGTCCCATTATCCATTCTATCGGCTATGTAAATATCCAATCCTCCTTGCCCTCCCTTTTTATTAGATGTGAAAAGCAATTGTTTCCCATCGGCAGAGAAAGAGGCAAAGGTTTCCCAATCCTTCGAGGTTATTCCACTGTTTAGTTTTTTTGCAGGTTGCCAAATGCCATTTACATAGTTGGAGTAGTATATATTCCCGCTGGTAATTTCATTTTTAAAAAGTAGTAAAACTGTTCCATCGTTGTTTAAGGCGGTGGAGTATACTTCGCCCTCTACGCCTAGTTCAAGGGTAATGTTTTTTGGCGTACTCCACTGTTCGTTTTCTTTAATGCACTGGTATATAGCGCTGTAAAACTTTTCTTTTACTGTGAATACCATGGTATTTCTATCGGCAGAAAGAACAGGATAGTTACAATTTTTATTTCGTTCTGGGAAAGGATTAAACCTCTCGGTTTGAATATTGATCGGTTTGCTAATATACTGTTTGGCGTTTTCGCACGCTTTAATTTGTTGGTTTACATAGTCGAGGTTATAAACATCCTTTATATCAAGTCTATCCTTAAACTCTGTGAAGATTTTAAGGGCTTTGTCGAGGTTGTGATTAACCATATAAGCCTCGCCAAGATGAAATAAGGCTAACGGTGGAGCTTGTGTTTCCTTGTAAGAGCCCTCGTTATATTTGGGATTTATGTTTTGTATTGCTTTTTCGAGATGAGGTATTGCCTTGCTTTTTATTCCAGATATATTAAGGTAGCATTGTCCAAGTCGAAAGTTCACATTTGCGTTTAAGGAATCCATTCTAAATAATTTTTGATAGAGTGGAAGGGCCTCTTGGTAATCCTGCATTAAGAAGAAATACTCAGCATCAGTAAATGTTTGCTTGAAAAGATTTGATTGTGCTGATAGTTGTATTGGTGTTGCAACTATTGTTAGTATAATAATATGAACCCAAGTATGAATCTTTTTTCTGGTTATCCTTTTCATCGACTATAGTTCTTTTAGATCTCCTTAATTGGTGAAAATTATTTGGGTAATTTACGCAAACAAATTTAGCATAAATTAGATTACTCGACTTAAAATTTTATTCACAATACCTGTGTATTAGTTTTTTATAGCGTGTTTTTTATCATGTGAGGTAATGTTTTTAGGTGATTGGTTGACTACAAAAAAAGAGGGGAATCCTAAAAATTGATCCCCCTCTCAATTATAATCTGAAGTTATAAGTTTTACCAGCTGCCTCCGGCACCGCCGCCGCCAAAGCTACCGCCGCCACCACCGCTAAATCCTCCAAAACTTCCGGAACCCGACGAGAAGTTTCCAAATCCGCTACTTCTGCCGCTTCCTCCCAACATACTCATTGCAATCCAAAATGGTACGCTCTTTCCTAAAGAGCTAGAGTTTGTCCGGTTGTGCTTACGCATTGATAGTATTATGATAAGGAAGAATATGATGATAAAGATAATACCTGCAATAGGCGATTCACTGTTTTGGTATTGATCTGCAGTATACTTTCCTTGCGCCAAATCAATAATTACATCGGTTGCAGCATCTAATCCCTGATAGTAGCTGTTTTGCTTAAAGCTAGGAATCATCTCCTGATCCACTATTCTTTTTGTAATAGCATCTGGAATTATTTCCTCCATACCATAACCAACTGCAACAAAGGCTTGTCCTCGCTCATTGCCTACTTTAGGCTTAATAATAATAACAACCCCGTTGTTTTTTCCTTTTTGCCCTACACCCCATTTCTCACCTACTCTAAAAGCATAGTCTGCTATATCGTAGCCCAATAAATCATTTACAACAATTATGTAAATCTGGGTTGATGTACTATCATTATAGGCTCTGAGTTTCGATTCAAGTCTGTTCCATTCAGTCTCGTTTAAAAGTCCCGCAAAGTCGTTTACCAAACGCGGAGGACTCATTGGCGAAGGAATCTCCTGTGCGTTAGCATGAAACCCAACCAAAAGAGTAAAAATAAGAACAATTTTGCTTAATATTTTATTCATGACTTAGTGTATGGTATTAGGTTATCCAAACGATATTTCATTGTTAAGTTCATTCACATCATCATCCTGATAAGGGAAATATTTTTTCAATTGTTCTCCGGCCATTTTTATACCAGTAACAAGTCCTTCGGTTAAATTATTTTCCTTGAAGTTATCGAGCATTACTTGCTTTGTAGTTTCCCAAAAGTTCTCAGGAACCTTTGAGTTAATTCCTGCATCACCAATTATTGCAAACTTATGGTCCTGGATAGATAGGTATATCAGCACACCATTCCTTAGCTTTGTTTTATGCATTTTAAGTAGAGCAAATGTTTTAGCCGCACAATCAAGCACATCTTCTTTACAGGTTAAATCGATATGAACCCTTATCTCACCAGATGTGTTTAGTTC
>WBUV01000287.1 GCA_008933525.1 Bacteroidales bacterium
GGTTTGAACTGCAATATAGTTTTGTAAGTGAGAGGTTATTGCTAATATCAATACTAGTTATCATTTTTGAGGTTATGTCAATATAATTAATACCCACACCGTATATCTTAATAGTTTTTCCAGAGAGAGTTCCTGATATTGTTGAAGGATAGTAACCTATTTCAAAATCGGTTAGAATCCCATTGCCCCAATCCACCTTAATAGGATTATTGGAGTTATTTGCTGATAGAAAAAACGAGAAAGTGCTACCCGCAGTAGCCGAGGTTGACATTATTATTGTTGGCTCGGAAGAAGGAACTTTTATTAATTCTGTTCTAATAACTAATCCCGGGAATGTAGCATTGGTCATTTCACAATAAATAAAGTCGCTTTGAGTTTTAATAAAAGCAAATACTCCATTGGTTTCAGAGTAGTCAACGTCTTTAGTTAAAACTATACCACTGGCCGTTTTCCATATATAATCTGTTTGGTTTCCATTAGAGGATATTTCGCTACTTAAATTTATTTCTTCGCTAATGGAATACTCTGTTTTAGACAGTTTTATATATTCCTGTGGATTGTATTCATAGCTTGTCCAGGATGCTTGTTTGATGGGAAGACTGCTAATTGTTAAACGATTATGATAACATTTAAGCGTTTGAATTGCTGTACTTGAAGGCAGATCTAATTTTTTGATATAGTTATAACAACAACTAAGATTGACAAGGGATGTGTTCGCCGTTAGATCGAGTTCAGTAAGGTCGTTATAGTCACAACTAAGGTATGTTAATGCTGTATTCTTAGAAAGATCAAGGGATGTTAAGCTGTTGTAGGTGCAAATGAGTTGAGTTAATGCTGTATTCTTAGAAACATCGAGAGAGGGTAAATTATTGAAATTGCAATGGAAGTATTGTAGCGCAGTATTTTTCGATACATCTATAGCTTTAATCATTGTCATTCCGCAGTAAAATTTTGTTAGGGCAACATTCGCCGAAACATCAAGGGTATCTATGGGATTTTGAGAACAATCGAGCCATACAAGCAATGTGTTTTTTGATACATCAAGGCTCGCAATTTGATTGCGGCTGCAAATAAAGTTTTTCAATTCTGTATTTTTGGATATGTCTATTGCGGTTAGTTGATTATAATTACAGTTAAGTTCTTTTATGCCTGTATTCTTTGTTACATCCAGAGCAGTTATTTTATTATCATAGCAATCAAGGATGGAAAGTTCAGTATTATTGGATACATCAATACTATTTAGTTTATTTGAATGGCAGTCAAGATTCCTAAGCACTATATTATTAGAAAGGTTTAGAGTTGATAATTGATTAGAGTAACACATTAAATCTGTAAGTAAATTATTCTGTGATATATCTAAAACAGTTAGTTTATTATTGCTTAGGGTAAGATATGTAAGCGCAGTATTCTTAGATACATCTATAGTCTCTATTTGATTTGAGTAGCAATAAAGTTGGGTTAGTAAAGTATTTTTAGATACATCCAGAGATGTAAGTTGGTTTAAATGGCAAAAGAGTCGAGTAAGGGTCGTATTGTTAGAAACATCAAGAGTATTTAATTTATTACTACCGCAGTCAAGGAAAGAAAGCTCCATGTTTTTTGTTACATCAATAGTAGTTAATTCATTCCATCCACAGTCAAGTTTAATAAGTTTGTCATTTTTGGTTACATCGAGAGCGGTTAATTTTTTTGAGCGTAAATTAAGTTCTTTTATCCCTGTGCCATAAACCCTAATGGTATTTCCGGTTAGAGTTCCAGAGATTGTTGTAGTATATGTACCAACTGTGAAATTTACCAAAGTACCATTTCCCCAATCCACCTGAATAGGAGTATTATCCGCATTGGCTCTAATTTCAAAAGAGAAAGTACTACCAATAACACTAGTTGTTGTCATAACAACCGATGGGGTTAGGGGTATTGCTATACATTTTGTAGATAATGTTAGGCTTGAGAATGTAGCATTCTCCATTTCACAATAAATACTATCAGCAATGGCTTTTAGAAAAGAGAACTTTCCATTATTTGCCGAAAAATCGGTTCCTTCCACAAGTGTGTTACCCCCTTTGGTTTTCCATGTATACGAAGTAGTTTCTCCGTTTACAGTTAGTTGGCTGCTTAGGTCTATCTCCTCGTTCGTGCTGTAGGTTTGCTTTGGCAGGCTAATGTTTTGTTGCGGACTGTAGGTGTATGTTGACCAAGTGGGTTGTTTTACGGGCAGAGTGGCAAATGTTAGTTTATTGTTGGTGCAAGTTAGTTCAGTAATACCTGTTGTACAGCTAACATTTAGGCTCGCTAGGAGGTTGTTGTCGCAGTTAATAGCAGTTAAAGTAGATGTGTTGGGTAAGGTTAGACTTGTTAGAAGGTTCTCGGAACAATCAACAAAGCTTAGCACTGTGCAATTGCTTAAATCTAAAGTTGTGATCTGGTTTGTTTTTATGTACAGGTATGTTAACGAGGTTGCTCTTGTAACATCAAGTTCTGTGAGTTCTTTTGATGAGGCAGTGAGCGAGGCAATACCATTTCCCCAAATTTTTACGGAACTACCCAATAACGGATAGCCGAAGAACTCTGTTGTAACGCCAATGGTAAAGTTTTCCTTTACACCATTGCCCCAATCAATCTGAATTGGAGTATTTGCAGCATTGGCACTAATACCAAATGAGAATTGAGAGTTAATGCTTTTATTGGTAGTCATTATAAGCACAGGATCCTGCGCATGCACTGCAATTGCTAAAATAGCAAAAATTAGGGAGAATAAGAGGTGTCTCATGTGCATTAGATTTGGGGTTTGTTTTTATTGTTTAGACAAAAATAGTATAAATCAGTTTTTTACAAAATCAAAAGTATTGCTTAACATATATTTTAGAACGGAGTTAAACAAATTTCAACTGTATGGGTTACTCTATGCTAGTAATTGTATAACTTTATCATCAAAATTGAATTTGCTATGGTTACTCGATATTTTGTAATTGCAACCCTTTTAATATTTACCGTTTTTGCTGGTTGTACCACCAAAACGGATACATTCAGCAAACCTACAGTAGTGGTTAGTATTCTGCCGCTAAAATACTTTGTGGAGAAAATTGCCGATTCAACCCTTCAGGTTAAGGTGCTTGTTCCCCCAGGCAGCAGCCCCGAGATGTACGAGCCTACACCAAACCAATTGGTTGAGTTTAGCAAGTCGGACATATACTTCTCCATTGGCCTGCTCGATTTTGAGAAGGGCTTGGAGCCCAAACTTAAGGATGGCTACAAAACAAAGTATATCAACCTATCGAATGGTGCTAACCTAATTGAGGGTAGTTGCACTCACGGAGATGATCATGAAGGGCACAATCACAACCACGGAATCGATCCGCATATTTGGGCATCAACCGTGGAAGGTAAGCATATTGCTAAGGTTATGTTGGATAATCTTATAGAGTTGTATCCAGAACATAAAGAGCATTATACAGCTAATTACAGCAAGTTTATTGCAGAGATTAATAGTTTGGATGCCGAAATCCGAAGTATTTTAACTAGTTCTGGAGTTAAAGCATTCCTGATTTATCATCCAGCGTTGGGTTATTTTGCCCGTGATTATGAAATTACCCAGATGAGCATTGAGGAGGAGGGAAAAAGCCCATCGGCCAAAGGAATGCTAAATGTTATTAATAAATCCAAGAAGTTTGGAATAAAAGCGATTTTATCGCAAAGCCAGTTCGATACTCACAACTCTCAGGCAATTGCTATGGAAATAGGAGGTGTTGTGGTTAAGGTTGATCCTTTGGCAGAGAACTGGGCGCAGAGTATGGTTCAAATTGCTAACGCAATAGCAGGTAAATAGATGGAACAGAATTCAAAGTTGATATTACAGGTTAGCAATGCTGCTGTAGGGTACGGCAAGGAGGTTGTTCTTAGGGATGTATCGTTGGATGTTTTTGAGAACGATTTTATTGGCATTATTGGTCCCAACGGTGGAGGCAAAACGACTCTTCTAAAATTGCTTATTGGACAATTAAAGCCATTTAGTGGCGAGGTTAAGTATAGTGCCAATGGTGGAGGTTCACTTTTTGGGTACTTGCCACAGGCTGGGCAGATTGATAAGAATTTCCCAATTACCGTTATGGAAGTTGTTCTATCGGGTTTGCTTGCCAATCAAGGTTTGTTTGGTCGTTATGGCTTAAAACATAGGAAGAACGCACTTGAGTACCTTAAAATGGCAGGCATTGAGCATCTGAAGAATAAGAGCATAGGCGAGTTATCTGGAGGTCAACTACAGCGCACATTGCTTTGCAGAGCGTTGATATCCGACCCCAAACTGCTAATTCTGGATGAGCCCAATACATATGTGGACAGTAAGTTCGAAGGCGAACTTTACGAGTTACTAAAGGAACTCAACAAGCGTATGGCAATTATAATGGTATCGCACGATATTGGAACCATAACATCGTACGTTAAGACCATTGCCTGTGTGAATGGATCGTTGTTTTATCACAAATCGAACCAGATTTCCAGTCAACAGTTAGCAGCCTATAATTGTCCAATTCAGATTATTGCTCATGGGCCAGTGCCGCATACGGTGCTTTTGGAGCATAATCATGAGCATCATAAAGAATAAAGGCCAAGGAATGATGAGTTCTGAATTTAAAAGTGAAAAGCCCTAACGGGGCAAAAGCAATAGCCCCGAGTTTTAACTCGGGGATTGGATTAGACATTTAATATTATGCGATGCAAGTAATGGTGCTAGATTGAAAATAATTTGATTGTTTGCATCGCAACAGATAGAATAC
>WBUV01000288.1 GCA_008933525.1 Bacteroidales bacterium
CTTCCAGGGTCGCCTAGGTAATTCTTATAAATCTCTTGAACTTGAGGATTTTTATGCGAACAACGGATTGTATCTATCTCATCAATCTCGTATAGAGCTTTAGCCCTTTGCCTCGAATCCTTATCCTCCGACACAAAAGGCTGCCCGCCTCCATTCACACATCCTCCTGGGCAAGCCATAACTTCAATATAATCGGCCTTAATATTCCCTGCTGCTAATTCATCCATAAACTTATGAATATCCTTTAGACCACTAATCACGATAAAGGTAAACTCCCTATCGCCAGCATTAAACTTAACCTCACGAATATTATTATTGGAGCGAAAATCCGCAACCTTGAAATTCTGCAAATCTTTTCCGGTGATTAAGTTGTAAACCGTTCGCATTAATGCCTCGGAAGAACCACCGGCTGCTCCAAAAAGTTTTCCTGCCGAACTCCTAACATTAAATGGAGCATCGGCACTCTGCGAGTCAACATTCTGAATATCTACCCCGTGTAATTTAATCAATCGTGCTAATTCGCGCGTGGAGAGAACAGAGTCAACATCCGATACACCTTTGCTAGTCATCTCCTCGCGTTGAGCCTCAAATTTCTTGGCCAAACAAGGCATTACCGATACTGAGTATATATTGGATGGGTTGATATTTTTTTGCGGAGCAAAGTATGTTTTAATTAATGAGCCCAATATCTGCTGAGGTGATTTTGCTGTTGATAGTAAGTTCAACTGATTTGGGTAGAACTGCTCCATAAATTTGACCCAAGCCGGACAGCAAGCCGAAATAATTGGTTGCCCTTGATTTTCTTCCCTCCTATTCAACAACTCGTGAGCTAACTCCAGTATGGCAATATCGGCGGCTACAGAAGTATCAAACACATACTTAAATCCTATCTTCTTGAGAGTGGCATTGAGTATACCATTCAAATCCTTACCTACCTTCATTCCGAACTCTTCGGCCAATGAAACTGGGATTGATGGAGCAAACTGAACCACAGGAATTAAATTAGGATTGTTCAACGAGTCTATTACTTCATCAATATTAGATCGCTCATTCAATGCGCTTGTAGGGCAAGCTAACACGCACTGTCCACAACCAATACAACTGGAGAAATTCAGGTCGCGCGACATTGTTGTTCCAATGTACATATTGCAGCCCCGTTTAACAAATTCGAATGTTGAAACGGATTGAACCTCATCGCAAACACGAACGCACCTACCGCAAAGAATACATTTGGCAGGGTCACGAACTATACTTGGGCTCGATAAATCCAATTTTAGATTGATGCTTTTACGCTGAACTTTACGCTCGCGGATATGTAATTCGGCGGCCAACGACTGCAACTCGCAATTCTCGTTACGCACGCAGTACAAACAATCGTCGGGGTGACTCGCCAAAAGCAACTCAACCAACGTTTTACGAGCACGCACCACCCTTGGGGAGTGAGTTTTTATTCGCATCGACTCCTCAACAAACTGCGAACAGGATGTTACCAAATTCTCCCGTCCTTCAACCTCCACAACACAAAGCCTGCAGGCACCTGTTGGTGATAAATCCTTCATATTGCAAAGCGTGGGAACTCTAATGCCATTGCGGTTAAGTGCCGAAAGAATAGTTTCGCCCTTGCGAGCCTGAATTTGCCGATTATTTACTTCGATATTTATGTTCATACTATTTGCTCCTTTGTACGATTACTTAAAGAATACCGCGGCAAACTTGCACGTAGTTTGGCAAACGCCACATCCAATACACTTCTCCTCAACTATAAAGTAAGGCGAACGAGGTGTTCCAATAATTGCATTGGTAGGACATTTCTTAGCGCAAGCAGTACAACCCGTACATTTATCAACATCTATATAGAATGTTCTTAAATCGCGGCAAACACCCGCTTTGCATTTACGGTCGAAAATATGCTCCTCAAACTCATCTCTGAACGACTTTAGAGCCTTTAGCAAAGGTTTGGGTGCAGTTTGACCTAGACCACAGAGCGATGTATCCTTCATAACCTCGGCTAAAGTCTCCAAATGAATTACTCCTTTAAAGCGTTCTAGTGTATTGTGCCCCTCGTTACTGTAAGGACGACGAGAAATATTATCGAGAATTTGATACATTCTGTTTGAACCCTCGCGACAAGGAATACATTTGCCACAACTCTCGTTACGAATAAAATGCATGAAATACTTGGATAAATCCACCATACACACTGTTTCATCCAGTATTTGAACACCCCCAGAGCCCATAGGAATTCCCTTGCTGATCAACTCGTCAAAGTCAATTGGAACTTCCATTTCATCGGGAGTTACGCTAACGCCAGAAGGGCCTCCTAGATGAATTGCCTTAAGCACTTGCTCGGACTTAACACCTCCTGCCAACTCAACTAAAGTTGAAAGCGACTCTCCCATCGAAACCTCTACCATACAGGTATTGGAAACCTTTCCGTTAATGGAAAATATTTTTGTTCCTTTTGAATTGTGCGTTCCAATGTTAGCAAACCAACCTGCACCGTTTAAAAGTATATCAGGAATATTTGCAATAGTTTCAACATTATTAACAACTGTAGGCTTATTATTAAAACCAACCTCGGTTGGATAGGGCGGTTTAATTGATGGCATACCACGTTTACCCTCTAAACTACGAATCAGCGCAGTTTCCTCGCCACATACATAAGCCTCGGGTCCACGTTTTATGGTGATATCTAAGCTAAACCCACTATCGAGAATGTTGTAACCAAGCAAACCAAAATCATAAGCTTGCTTTATTGCCGTTTCCATTCTCTTAACGGTTAAATCGTATCGATTTCGGATATAAATAAACGCCTTGTTCGCGCTAATTGCATAGGAACTTATAATAATTCCCTCAATAATACGATGTGGATCGCTCTCGATAAGCAATCTATCCATAAATGCGCCGGGGTCGCTCTCATCGGCATTGCATATAAAATAACGCTCGTTTGTAGGAAAAGCCAATGCTTTGCGCCACTTTACTCCAGTTGAAAAGCCTCCACCGCCTCGGCCTCTCAAACCACTCTCCTCAACTGTTTTACAAACCGAATCGCAAGTGTACTGTCGAAGTGTCTTGGCCAATGCAGAATAGCCACCACGTGCAATATATTCTATTATACTCTCCGGATTAATTATTCCTGAGTTGCGAAGAAGTAAACGGTTCTGCTTTGCGAAGAAAGGATGCTCTGTCATCAATGGTACATCGGGCCAAAGTTCTAGTATTGAAGAAGGATACTGGAACAAAGCAATATCTGATTGAATAAAATTATTCAGGGCTCCATCGAGAATTGATGGAACATCGTCAGCCGATACATTTCGGAATGCAACCCTCGATTTTCCTGGAAGTTGAACCTCAACTATAGGCTCAAACGAACACATACCTAAACTTCCAACCCTTACCAAATCAGCATTTAGAGTATTCTCCTCAATATAATTTTTAATTGCATCGTAGGTTCTTAAAGCTCCAGTAACAATAGATGAGGTTGTAATGCCAATAAAAATAATTGGTTTGCTAATCCTCTCGTGCCTATAGCTGAATAACTTTTCGTAAATATCTGGAGGTAATTCTGAGTGAAGATTTGGAATTACCTTTTCGGTAAAGAAACTGCGGTCGGTATTGGTATAGGGTGTATCCATAGGTAAATTTTCACTCTATGATTAATTCATCTAATATACTTTTTAACTTAACGGGAGTTAACTCGGCATAATACTCTCCATTAATTGAAATAACAGGGCCTAAATGACAAGCGCCCATACAGGTTAGAACCTCAAGACTGAAAAGTCCATTCCTTGTAGTTTGTCCATTCTTAATTTTAAGGTTCTTTTCAATATACTCAATAATCCACTTTGAGCCATTCATTCGACATGATGTACCGTTGCATGCCTGAATATGGTACTTACCTTTTTTTTCGAATCGGAATTGATTATAGAAAGTAGCCAAACCGTAAATTTTAGATGTTGGAATATTTAGATGTTTTCCAACCATAACCACGGCATCCTCGTTCAAACAGCCAACCTGCTCCTGAATCTCCTGAAGTATAGGAATTAAACTATCTCGGCCTGAATGACTATACATTTCGAGAATTGCATTAACTTTTTCTTTCATCCTTACAAAATACTTATATTTTTATAATCAACGCCTTATCTGCATTATTTAAATGTTTGCTAACTATGCGGATGGAACAACCTTGTTTTGTTCATTCCTGTTTACGCAGGCAATCTTACATGGATGTTTCATAATCACTCAAAGATTGTACAATTGTTATTCAACTAACAAATACTTATTTAATTGTAAACGTGGACATTAACCACGTAGCTTGATTGTTAATTCTGGAACAATTTAATAAATGAAATTAAAAAAGCCAAGTAAATTATAAATTTGAGCTGTTTTTTAACATATTTCGAGAAAGTGTTACAATTTTGGATTGCTTTATATTTGTTTTCTTTAGTTGATAAACTTTCTTATATTAGCAAAGCATATATTCTATCAACTATTACTAGGTAAAGCATTCTACCATTTTTTGTTATTGAAATAACAACCAGTGAGATGGACAAGAAAAATGAGATTATAATTTGTTTGGGAAGTTCTTGTTTTGCTCGAGGAAATAAAGCAACCTTAAAAGCAATTGTAAAATACCTTGAAGTCCATAAACTTAAGGATAAAGTTTACTTTCATGGTGGTCATTGCTTTGGCAAATGTGCCGAAGGTCCTATTGTAAAGATAAACGATAAATTATTTACAGGAGTAGATGAGTATAATAT
>WBUV01000289.1 GCA_008933525.1 Bacteroidales bacterium
CATTACAATATTCTGGTACAAGTTTTGATTCCAAAAAAGTATGGGTTTTAATAGAGAATTTACTTATAAACCCGTAACTTTCGGAGTGAATTTAAATGATTATTCAATTAATGGCTGATTATGAATAAGGTAATTAGAGTTAAGTTTTTATTGATATTTCCATTCCTGTTTTTTCAAGGCAGTTTGTTTTCACAGGAATGTAAAAGTAGTTTAAAGTCCTCATCCGATACTTTGGTGAAAGAATGTAATATCTACTCCATAATTTTATCGGGGAAAGAGTTAAACATAAAAAACTACTTCAATACAATTGCATACGACGATTTAAGCAATCAATGTTGTAATGAAATTGTCGATGCAATAAATAAACTTAATTCTAAAGATAAAGTTACTCATACAATATGGATTTTAGAAGAGGTTAAGAATCGTTCAAATGACATCAGAGGTAAAGTTTATTTAACTTTGCTTAGGGTGGATTATCCTAAGCCTGCATATGTTCTTAAGCCGATGATAAATAGTTACTTCACTAGCTATAGAGAGCCCGATGATTCTTTGGCTAAGCAGGTGAATGCGCTACACTGGAATATGATAAGGTAATACAATCAAAATAAAGTTTAACAATCAAATTATTATGCACTTATGAAAAGAAAAATATTCGGTTTATTGGCAATAGTTGCTGTTGCGTTTGTTTTTAACTCTTGTACAGAGGAGGATGAATTTGACCAAACACTTTTAATTGGGCGATGGCAATCCGGAACCCTTTTTGAAAAGTACAACGCCGATGGAACTGGTGGTACCTGGGATACTTCCGATGATGTTTCTGAAGCAGAGGCACAAACTTTTACATGGACACTGGTAAAATCGGATTTAACCCAAATACACATTATGGAGATTGGAGGAAGTGTCCCTAAGTACTATACTGTAACTGAGTTAACGGCCACTACATTGAAATATCACGACTCATTCAATAAAAGTTACAGTTTTATTAAGATTAGTAGATAACCCTTTGGGTATATTGTTTTCTTGCATTGATTAGTAACTAACCACGGAATATAATGAAAAAGGTACTAAAAAGAATTGCTATAGGATTAGCTATCGTGCTGTTTGTTCTATTATCTGCAATTAGTGTAGTATTATGGTTTGTATTCACTCCCGAACGTTTAACCCCTGTTGTTCGAAAGCAAGCGTCGAATTACTTAACGTGTAAATCGGAGATAGGAACAGTAGAGTTGACCTTTTTCAGAACATTTCCTAGGTTTGGTTTAAAGATTAATAATTTTGCCTTAGTAAATCCTATTGCCAGTGCACAATCCGACACGCTTGTCAGGTTTGAGGAATTTATTGGTATTGTTGATGTTGGAGCATATTGGCGAAATAATGATATTGTTCTGAATGAACTTATAGTTCAGAATGGAATAGTAAACGCTTTTGTTGATAGTCTTGGTTTTGCAAATTTCGATATTACTTTACCCGATACAGCTGCGGTTGATACAATAGCATCTCAACAAGCCTTTAAATTGAAAATAGAAAATGTTGAGTTGAATAATGTTAATATATCCTATATCGATCAACAAAGTAAAATGCAAGCCGAAATCCACGATTTAGTTTGCCAGTTTTCTGGGGCTATGGACTCGGTTAACTTTTCATCTAAAGTAAATGTCGAAAATAGTTTGGTTTCGTTCATCTTAGAGGGAGAGCCATATTTAAACAACGCCAAAATAGGAATGGAGGTTGTTTCAAATCTAGATCTATCAAAAAGCCTTATTGATTTCGACGATTCCAATTTTTTAATTAATGGAATTGATATATCCTTTAAGGGTTCTGTTGAAGATGATACTTTAAATAAACGAATCAACACAAACATTACTTACAGTACTAGTAAGTTTTCTGTGCCGAGCTTAATCGGGCTTATTCCCCCATCGTTTCAGTCGTATACCGAGGGCATGACTTTGGATGGCTTTGCAACATCCGATGGTAAAATATCAGGTTTTTACTCGGCCTCTGGTATGCCTTTGATGGATATTCACATTGTCCTTTCCGAAGGAAACATTAGTTACACCGCACTTCCTTGGCCATTAAGCAACGCAAAAGGCGATTTTGTGTTCTACTCCGACTTAACTAACGATGATATTACATATTTCCGTATTAATAAATTTAGTGCAAATACCCCAAAATCTTCGTTTAGCACAAGTGGTTTAATAAATCATCTTTTTTCGGATATCTATATGGATTTGACTTCCGAAACCACTGGTTTTAATTTGGAAGAGGCAAAACCTTTTATTCCTGCCGACATGAATATTAAAATTGAAGGCATTGTAGGTGGCAAGGTGCGAACAGCCTTTTCGATGTCGCAAATGGATAATTTGCTTATCGATAAGATGAAAATTTCGGGTTCTGTTAATCTTTCCAACTTTGATGTACTGTACGATAGTATTTATTTGAGAACTGATAGATCGAAAGTCGACTTCTCATTACCCAATCCTAATAAGGAAAACAAGTTCTCGCCCTTTCTTTATACAAAGATTCAAACGAGCAACCTCGATGCTGGTATTATTGATAGTTATGCGGCAATTATTAAGAATGGAAAAATCGAACTTGAAACATCGGATGTAATGGATTCTACAAGAATGCCCGATGTTACTTGTGCTTTTGACATAAAGGGGCTTTCTGCAACTGCTGACACTATAAAACTTGACATTTTAAACCCTAAAGGAAAAGTGATAATGCTTTCTGAGAAAGGCCTAAATGGAAAAGATGAAATCACCCTAAGTTATAGCAGTAATGCGTTAAATGTAAAAGCTGGCGATAGTCGAGTCTCGATGAATAGTGCAGCACTTAGTGCCAATGTCATAAACTACCTAAAAGAGCCTAAAATTAAACTTGATTGTAATGCGGAAAATTTTAAGGCTGAAATGGAAGGTAATTCTGTGGATTTGGGCAAATTTATGATTGTTGCCGATATAATAAATGATTTGTCCCAAAAGGATACTCTTCTGCAATGGATGCCAAAAGGTAAGATGAGCTTAGATAAAGGGTATATCAAAACATCTATGCTGAACAGTGCGCTTGAAATACCTTCAATAAAAATGGATTTCTCGCCCGAACTTCTAAATATAAAGGAAAGTAGATTAAGAATTGATAGTTCGGATTTTAGCTTGTCAGGTACTTTAACTAATATGCTTGGATATTACAAAGGCGACTCTCTCCTAAAAGGCGATTTTACTTTTGTATCGAAGCAAACTGATGTTTTGCAGTTAATGAGCCTCACAAGCGGCATAGGCAACGAGGAAGTTGATTCCACTGCCAATGCAGTTGCCGATTCTACAGCATCAACTGGACCTTTTATGGTTCCTAAAGGAGTGGATTTTACACTTAGAACAAAGGTTGATAAGGCTTTCTTTGGAACCGAAATAGCAAGGGATATTAGCGGCGAAGTTAAGGTTAAGGATGGATTGTTGGTGCTTAATGAGCTGTTGTTTACCACTCCTGCATCAAAAATGCAATTAACCGCAATGTACCGAACTCCCAGAACAAACCATATTTATGCTGGTTTCGACTATCACATGCTCGATATCCAAATTGAGGATTTGCTTAAAATGGTACCAGATTTGGATTCCATCATGCCAATGCTTAAATCGTTCAAAGGAACAGGCGAGTTCCATTTTGCAGCAGAAACCTACTTGGACTCATTGTACAATCCTAAAAAATCTACAATTAGAGGTGTAGGATCGGTGAAAGGTAACGATTTGGTCCTAATGGATGGAGAAACATTTACTGAAATAGCAAAAACATTGAGGTTTACTAAAAAAGCAGAGAATAAAGTTGACAGTTTATCTGCTGAATTCACAATTTATAAGCAGGAAATTGATATTTATCCTTTTATGATAGTGATGGATAGATATAAAGCAGTGGTTGCAGGTAGGCATAATATGGACATGAGTTTTAATTACAACATATCGTTAATTGAAAGCCCATTACCTCTAAAAATTTGTGTTGATGTAAATGGTACAATTGATGATTTGAAATACAAACCAGTTAAGTGTCAGTATGGCGATTTGTATCGCCCAACATCTAGAATGCTTTTGCAGAACAAACAAATGGAATTACGAAGATTAATACGTGAATCACTAGTAAGTAAAGTTGTAGTTGAACAGTAGAAAAGTGTATTTTGATTATGGAAACCTCAAGAGTAATTTATTTAGGCGATCTTAGAACAGAGGCAGAGCACGTACGCTCTGGCAATAAGCTAATTACCGATGCTCCAGTTGATAATAAGGGAAAAGGGGAGTTTTTTTCTCCAACCGATTTACTCGCTACTTCGCTTGCATCATGCATGGTAACTATTATGGGTCAATCGGCACAAACACATGGTTTTAATATTGATGGAACTAAAATAAGTGTTCAAAAAATAATGGGAACCAACCCTCGAAGAGTAGTTGAGATAGTTGTTGATTTACATTTTCCTCACAATAATTATACTCAGAAGGAGAAGAAATTTATTGAGCTATCAGCGAAGGAGTGCCCAGTTGCTCAGAGCTTGCATCCCGATTTAAAACAAACCATAAACTTTCACTATGAAAAATAAAAAAAACGGGCTATGCCCGTTTTTTATGTAACATTTATTTGCTTATAGTGTTTGCTTACTCTCAGCAACAACATTTCTATCAACTTTCTTAATCAATCCTTGAAGAACACTGCCTGGCCCTAATTCTACGAACGATGTAGCACCATCGGCTAGCATAT
>WBUV01000290.1 GCA_008933525.1 Bacteroidales bacterium
CTTTGCGATCCGCACCGTGCAACAATCATTGGCCATAACCGTCAAATGAAACTTAGACCAACCGTAATGACCTCCCCCGATATTAGAGCGGGTGTTGCACTCCTAATTGCTGCGCTTAGCGCTGAGGGGAAAAGTGTGATTCACAATATTGAGCAAATCGACCGAGGTTACGAGAATATCGATGCTCGACTTAATGCCATTGGTGCGGATATCCGCAGAATTGGTTAGAGTTAAATCTTAAATTATTATCTAGGCGCTAAAGTTTTGGCGCCTTTTTTATTCATTTTTTGTTTATGTACATTTTGGGTTTTCTTTGCCATTAAGTAGTTTGGATCTTAATGCCAGTGTCAGCTCAAATCAGAGTAATCAGCCCTCTACTTTTACTAGTGATAATGTCGAGCAATTAATTCCATACGCAAAGATTTCATTTCAGTTTAGTTTGCCCATTCAGCAAAATATAGGCTAGGCTTTATTGCAGCATTATTATTTGAAAGAAAATATTAACTTTACTATATAAAAAACCTATTTAGTATTCGAATAAATCTACTACAGCTATTAATTTATTATTCATAATCATGCGCAAAATTACTCTGCTAGGTATAGCCTTATTTTTATCATTTTTCCTTTATTCACAGGAGGTGCAAATTAGTTTTTGTAACGGATCACTCACAATTGACAGCAATTCGGCTAAGAAGATATCTATACTAAAAGATATTGAAGGCTTTATTGATGCTAGTTTATTTGAATTGAACGACACTTCAAAGATCCTTGAAGTGCGTTATGCTAAGGATGGTGCTATTTATAGGCGCAAACTTTCGGTAGCTAATTCCGATTTAAATGTAATTTGTGAAGAGTTAAGAGCTCAGTCGAGCGATACCAAACTCGACGAAGTTGACTTTGGTAAGATGGGCAGAAAGAGGTTGGTTAGTTCATCTATGTTAACATCGCTTGGTTACTATGGCTGGGCAATCCCATTAGCCTTGAATGCTGATAGCGAGGAGGCCTACACTGCGTCGTATATGATTATTGGTAGTGCAGGATTTTTTATTCCGTTCATGGCAACGCGAAACAAGGAAGTTTCCTTAGGTATGGCTAAAGGATACAGAAGTGGTAGTTTGTTAGGTATTGCTCACGGTTGGGCGCTTTCGGGTGTGTTAATGGGCGATAATATTGAACCTAACTTTACCTTTGGAATTAGCACTCTAACGAGTATTGGTGAGGGATTGTTAGGATATAGTATTGCTAAAAGAAATGATTGGAGTTACAATCGGGTTTCGTGTATTTCATTAGGAGGATACTGGGGGCTGGGAGAGGGGCTTGCTCTTTCCTATGTCTTAAATTTTAATGATATTCGTTTAACGGCACTTACAACGATGGGCGTTTCCGGATTGGGTATGTATGGTGGTTATATTGCTGGTGAAAAGTATAATTTAAGTACCGGAGGGTTAACCGTTATAAATACTCTAGGCTTGCTTGGGGCTTATATTCCTATAGGTATTATTAGTGTTACTGATATGGACTTAAGCAGGGGCGTAGCCGCAATTATTACTGCATCATCATTGATTGGGTTAGGTTATGGAATTAATCATGTCAACGGAATTAATTATAGCCGGCAACAAGGGAATATGGTAGGGTTAGGAACACTCGCTGGGGGGCTTGCAGGTGCGGGAATTGCTGCATTAACCAACTCGGAGTCCGTAATTATTCCAACCATCGGAGCCTTATGTGGCTTTGTTATAACCGATAGGATTATTCGTAAGGATATTGGAAAGAGCATTAATAAAAAGGGACTCGCAATGAATCTTGATTTTAATCCATTCCCTCTAATGTTGTCTCGTCAGGATTTTCGTAGAAATATGATGAATCAGTATACAGCTGAAGCGAATTACTTAGTTCGGTTGAAAATGACTTTTTAGTCGATTTATTACAATTGTACAATAATCTTAGCGTAAAAAAGTAAGTTTTTATCTATATTCACAACTTATTTGGAGTAATTCTTCTGATATTCAATGATATCGTTTACCAATACAGAAATCGCTTTTGCCCATTTAACAAATCGGGGATTGCTTAGGGCCAAGTTTATTTTTAAACTAATCTCTAAGCCATTATTCATGAACACATGGCAATTGTTACTAAGGGTGTTGCTGAAGTTGAAAATACCTGTTGAGTGGATAGCAAAACCGTTAATCTATAATCAATTTGTGGGAGGCGATACCCTTGAACAGTGTAAGCCTTGGATTGAGAGGTTGTGGAACTTTAGAGTTTACTCGTTACTTTTCTACTCTGTTGAGCGTGAAAAAAATCCAGAAAATATTTTGAGTAATTATAAGGAATTACATAGCGCTGTAAAGTTTTCCATTGATGATCCTCGCATTGCTTTTATTGATTTTAAACCTACAGGGTTGATCGACTCAAGGATTCTTTCCTTAGTTTCTGAGAAAGCAATGTTGAATGCTAAGGATGAAATGGAATATGATGAATTTAAAACAAGAGTCGATTCTCTTTGTAAACTAGCATACAGTGGCAATAAACCAATTATTATTGATGCAGAAGAATCTTGGTATCAGAATGCGGTAGAAGAGCTGGCCGATGAGATGATGCTGAAATACAATAAAGAAAAGGCTATTGTTTATCGTTCGTTTCAGTTGTATAGAGCCAATATGCTAGAAAAACTTTTTCAAAGTCATAGGGTTGCCTTGGAGAATAATTACATATTGGGAGCAAAAATAGTGAGAGGTGCCTATATGGATTCTGAAAGAGCCAGAGCCGTTCGTTTAGGTTACAAGTCGCCAATATTCGAACTAAAAGCTGAAACTGATAGGGCATTTAACGAAGCTATTAAATTTTCGTTGAGTAATGTCGATTCCATATCAATACATTATGGAACACACAACGAGGATAGTATAATGTATGCCATTTCTTTGATGGAAAGTTTAAATATTGCCAAAAGCGATGATAGGGTTTTTTTCTCGCAACTTTTCGGAATGAGCGATAATATCAGTTTTAACTTAGCTGACTCGGGATATAAGGTGGTTAAATATATACCATATGGTCCGTTGCTCGAAGTTATTCCATACCTAATGAGGCGATCGATGGAGAATATTTCAGTTCAGGGTCAAACAGGACGAGAATTAGTCTATGTGAAAAAGGAAATTAAGCGTCGTAAGTTTAAAAAAGGTAGTTGATAACTCTAAAATTTAGCCCAGTGAAATTCGATAACGAAACCACAATTTACAGCATACACAATGTTAAGTTGATACTTGCCATTATTGTTGTAATTTTCTTAGTATTGATGCTTATAACATCTTTGCCTGATTTTATAGAAAGGAATACAGGGATTTCTTCAGGCTGGGCACTTGGAGCTGTAATAGGTGGGTACTTCGTTTTTTTCTTTTATTTTATTGCAAAGGGTTCAGCATTTGTTTCTTATAACGATGAAGGTTCAAAAATAATAATACGTACATTTAAAATTGGGCCATTCAATTCTAAAAAGATGTCAATTGAAATTCCCAAAAACGAGTTTCATAAGTATTCAGTTTGCAAAACAAAGTTGAAGGAGGAGTTAATTCTTTATGTTAGGAAAGAGACAAGAATCTCCCAATATCCACCCATTTCTATTGTTTCAATTCCACTGGAACAAAAAAAAGCACTTTTCCAGGCACTCGATTCTTTTTCCGAAGTTAAGGAATAAAAATTGAAGGATACAGATCTCATATATAAAATTGGAATAGAATTAATTCCTAAGGTAGGCAGTATAAATGCTAAAAAATTAATTGCCTACTGTGGTGGAGTTGAGGCTGTTTTTAAAGAATCGAAAAGGAACTTAGTTAAAATACCCGGAATTGGCGAGGCAATTGCCTCGGAGGTTGTTAACCAGAATGTTTTGGAAAAGGCTGAAGCGGAAATTCAGTTTATTCAAAAGTATGGAATAAAGACCTTGTACTATACCGATTCGGATTACCCCGATAGGCTTAAGCAGTGCGAAGACGGCCCCGTAATACTATATGTTAAATCTAACTTTCCGCTTAATTTTAATTCCGATAAGGTGATAAGTGTTGTGGGAACTCGTAAGGCAACTATTTACGGAAAAACAATTTGCGATGAAATTGTTGGTGGTCTGGCACAAAAAGGCTATACGCCTATTATTGTTAGTGGTTTAGCATATGGTGTTGATATTGCTGCACATAAATCTGCAATAAAGCATGGATTACCTACCATTGCAGTGCTTGGTCATGGTTTGGATAATATTTACCCGAGTGCCCATAGGAGTACTGCCAAGGATATTGTTAATGCTGGCGCATTAATAACCGATTTTACTTCAAAAACAGTTTTCGATAGGAACAACTTCCTGCGCAGGAACAGGATTATAGCAGGTTTGGCCGATGCAACTATTGTTGTTGAAAGCGCCCACGAAGGAGGGGCTCTTGTAACTGCCGATATTGCAAATTCGTACAACAGAGAGGTTTTTGCCGTTCCAGGAAATGTTAATTCTCAATATTCAAAGGGGTGTAATCTACTTATTAAGCAAAATAAAGCCGCATTAGTTGAATCGGCAGAGGATGTGGAGTTTCTTTTGGGGTGGAAGTCTTGTTCTGAAACAAATCCAAAGCAGACATCATTAAATTTGAATGTCCTTACCAACGATGAGATTTTGGTGCTTAGCTACCTTAAGGAAAAAGGAGAGGACTCTATTGATTTGATTTCGTTAAACACCGGTTTAACAGTTCAGAATACTCT
>WBUV01000291.1 GCA_008933525.1 Bacteroidales bacterium
GTCCTTAACCATCGAAGCGGCTTCCTCTGCCGAGATAAACTTATTCTTCATATCAAATGTTTTTCGATTATTTCAAAAATAAAATTTACAGCTAATTAAACTAAAAGAATATAGCCACATCCTATCATTATGTTACTATTTGTTACTCATGAAACAAATTTTCCTACAATTTGAATATAATATGGCATCAAAACTTACAAATGTACAATATTATTGGTAAATATTGTTAAAATCCGATGCTTAAAATTATATGTCAGATAGCAGGTTCGTTAGAGTTTTAATTACCGTTCGAAAACGTTTGTGCTCAGAATACTATTTGTTACAATAAAAAAGCCCCGATATTTTTACTTTCGGGGCTTTTCTGTTTTCTAGAGTAATCTATTTTTTCAACCGCTCATTAAGCTGCTTTATTATCTGTTTTGCATCGCCAACAATACCTAGGTCTGCCACTTGGAATATTGGCGCAAACTTATCCTTGTTTATTGCCACAATGTAGCCCGACTCCTCCATACCTGCAAGGTGTTGAATGGCTCCCGAAATTCCCACCGCCAAGTATAAATCGGGTCGAACGGTTTTTCCGGTTTGTCCAACCTGACGGTCGTGCGAAATTAATCCCGCATCAACCACGGCTCTTGATGCCGAAACCTGCGCATCGAGTGTCTCGGCTAAATCGGTTACTGTTTTTAAACTTTCAGCGTTGGCCATACCCCTACCACACGATATTAGAATTTTAGCCTCGCTAATATCAACCATCTCGGTTTTCTCCTTAACGGTGCTTAGAAGCTTAACCCTAAACTTATCCATTTTGAACGGAATATTAACCATAACCACCTCGCCCTTACGCGACGAATCGGCTGGAAGGCTACGCATAACTCCCGGACGAACAGTACTCATTTGCGGACGATGCTCCTTGCAAACAATTGTTGCCATAAGGTTCCCGCCAAATGCAGGACGGGTCATAAGCAAATCCTTATCTTCCGATATCTCTAGTTTGGTACAATCTGCCGTTAGTCCAGTTTCTAAACGAGCCGATAAACGTGGACCCAAATCGCGACCAATTGTGGTTGCTCCAAGCATCAAAATGTTTGGCTTGTACTCGTTAACAATATGGCAAACGGCCTGTGTGTATGGCTCGGTAAGGTAATCGTTCAGCTCTGGTGCGTCGGCGCAGATTACCACATCGGCACCGTGAGCTATTAACATATTTGCCTGATACGAAATACCGCTTCCTAGAAGAATTGCGTAAACTTTATCGTTTAAAGCATCGGCCAAATCGCGTGCTTTACCTATGAGCTCTAACGAAACACCTTGAATTTCGCCCTTGCGCTGTTCAACAAAAACAAAAACGCCTTTATATGCTGATATTTCCATTTCTTTCAGAGTTAGATGATGAATTTTTCTTTCAGTTTGCTGATGATTATTCCAGCGGCCTCATTGGTGTCAACCTCGTAAAGTTCTCCGGGCGCTTTTACACCCCTCGAGAATGCCTTGTGAACACGGGTGGGCGAGCCTTTTAGTCCAAGTTTGCTTTCCACAACATCTATCTGTTCAAAACCCCAAAACTCAACCTCCTTCTCGTATGCACCCACAATTCCACTTACTGTCATATATCGGGGCTTGTAGGCTCCCGAAAGAACGGTAACCACGCAAGGACCATCAACCTGAAGCATCTCGTAACCATCCTCAACCCTGCGTTTTACCGTAAAGGTGTTTTTACCATCAAAATCGAGATGCTCCAAGTACGATACCTGTGGCAAGTCCAAGTGTTCAGCTATTTGAGGGCCAACCTGGGCGGTATCGCCATCAATGGCTTGTCGGCCAGTTATAAGCAAATCGAACTCAAGTCTTCTCAATGCACCTGCCAATGCGTGCGATGTTGCAAGAGTATCGGCGCCAGCAAATTTTCTATCGGTTAGCAGAATAGCCCTATCAACTCCCATTGCGTAGGCCTCGCGTAAAACATCCTCGGCTTGCGCTGGCCCCATAGTTATAACCGTGATATGCGCATTGAACTTATCCTTTATGCTCAACGCCAACTCCAGTCCCGCTTTATCATCGGGGTTAATAATGCTTGGAACACCATCGCGTATTAATGTTCCTGTTGTAGGATTTATCTTGATTTCCGTTGTATCTGGAACTTGCTTTATGCAAACAACAATTTTCATAAACGTGTGATTTATAATTTTGAACTACCCGAATACTATTTTAGCAATGCCGATGAAATAACCATACGCTGCACCTCCGATGTTCCCTCGTAAATCTCGGTGATTTTTGCATCGCGGAACATACGCTCTACTGGGTATTCGCGGGTGTAACCGTAACCTCCGTGCATTTGTATGGCCTTATTGGTAACCTCCATTGCCGTTTCGGCAGCATATAGCTTTGCCATTGCCGCCTCGGTAGAGTAGTTTTGACCTTTATCCTTTTTGAAAGCAGCCTGACGAACCAGTAAGCGTGATGCTACAACGCGAGTTTGCATATCCGCTAGTTGAAATTGGGTATTTTGGAATGCGGAAATTGGCTTTCCGAATTGCTTACGTTCCTTCACATACTTTACTGTTTCGTTAATTGCACCCTGTGCAATACCGAGTGCTTGAGCAGCAATACCAATTCGTCCACCATCGAGAGTCTTCATCGCAATTGAAAAGCCTTCGCTAATTTTTCCTAGCAGGTTAGCCTTCGGCACAACGCAATTCTCCATAATAAGCTCGCAGGTTGCGGAGCCACGGATACCCATTTTTTTCTCCTTCTTACCAACGGAAAAACCAGGGAAATCCTTTTCGACAATAAACGCCGAAATTCCCTTAACACCTTTGGATTTATCGGTCATTGCGAAGATGATATAAACGTGACCGTACTCGGCGTTAGTGATAAAAATTTTGCTTCCGTTCAGGATATAGTTATCGCCATCCTCAACGGCAATTGTTTGCTGCGATGATGCATCGGTGCCAGCGTTGGGCTCGGTTAATCCGAATGCACCAAGCCACTCGCCCGAGGCGAGTTTGGGTAGGTACTTAGCCTTTTGCTCTTTATTCCCAAACTCCAGAATTGGAGCCGCGCATAGCGATGTGTGTGCCGAAACTATTACTCCTGTAGTTGCGCAGGCCGCAGAAAGTTCCTCCACTGCCATTGAGTACAAAACGTTGTTTCCTCCAGCGCCGCCATACTCAACAGGAACAGGAATTCCCATTATTCCGAGTTTGGCCATCTTCTCAACTGTTTCAACGGGGAAACGCTCCTCCTCATCCACTTCGGCGGCAAGGGGTTTTACCTCTTTATCCGCAAATTCTCTAATCATTTGCAGAAATAAAGTTTCTGTTTTTGATAAGCTAAAGTCCATCTATTGTTATTTTAATATTACAACTCCCTAAAAGCAAGAGGTCATATCTTTTCAGATATGACCTCTTGTGATTTTACACCTAAAGATCCTAACTAAAAGACCCTCAAAGTAAAATTAATTGTTAGTGAAATAACAATAGAATTTTGTTAAAAAAGGTAAAATATGTTATACAGTCATTCCGCCGTCAACGCTTAGGGTTGCTCCGTTAATGTAAGCAGCCTCATCGGAAGCTAGGAATAAGTAAGCCGAAGCTATTTCCTCAGGTAACCCTAAACGACCAGCAGGAACCTTAGCTTTCATTCCATCCAACACGTTCTCTGGCATCTTTGCAACCATTTCGGTAGCAATAAAACCAGGAGCAACAGCATTTACGGTGATTCCTTTACGACCTAGCTCACGAGCCAAGGTTTTTGTCATACCAATTAAACCTGCCTTTGTAGCAACGTAGTTGGTTTGGCCAAAGTTACCGTAAAGTGCAACAACCGAAGATGTATTAATAATTCTGCCGTAGTTCTTCTCAACCATGTACTCCGATACAATCTTAGTACAGTAGAAAACACCTGTTAGGTTAACATCAATAACCTGCTGCCATAGCTCTGGGGTCATTTTCTTTAAAGTACTGTCGCGGGTAATACCAGCGTTATTTACAAGGATATCAATTTTACCGTACTTTTCGATTACGGCTTTAGTTGCAGCCTCAATCTCGTCGTACTTTGATGTATTTACCTTTGCAAAAACGGCTGTTTTGCCTTCGGCAGTTAATTTGGCAGCCAACTCGTTACCGCGGGCTTCGTCCAAATCCCAAATTACGGTTACAGCACCCTCAGCAGCAAATCTGATAGATGTAGCAGCGCCAATACCTGCAGCACCGCCTGTTATAATGGCAACTTTATTCTCAAGTCTTTTCATTATTTCTGATTTTAAATGATTAAACAAATTGTGTGTTGTGCTTAAGTTTAGCCACACCAGTAATACAAGGTGCACCCTCGGAGTTAACTAGCGAGCAATTAATTATGCCGATATGCTTCTCGGTGTTTACCTCCATAACTTCGAAACGAGCTTCGTACTGCTCCTCTACAAAGATTGGCGCAAGAAACTTCATCTCCTGCGATAGGTAAATTGTTCCCTCGCCAGGAAATAGCGTTCCGAATACTTTGGAAAACACAGCACCCGATAGGAATCCGTGAACAATTGGTTTCTTAAACACTGTTTTAGCAGCATACTCCGCATCGATGTGGATTGGGTTGAAATCGCCAGTAACCTCGGCAAACTTCACAACATCGGCCTGAGTAAACTTTACGCCATGCGTATAAACATCTCCTTGCTTTACCATAGATGATAATTATATTTTGATGACTAGTTTTACTAAACGTTTTTAAGGATGATAG
>WBUV01000292.1 GCA_008933525.1 Bacteroidales bacterium
AATATGCACGAGAGCCGTGGGTTGCATTACTCATTGGATTATCCTAAACAGAAGGGGATGGAGTTCTAAAATATAAAACCTCGGGAATTTCCCGAGGTTTTATTGTAGCCCCACCAGGACTCGAACCTGAATTTGAAGTTTAGGAAACTTCCGTTCTATCCCTTGAACTATAGGGCCAAAAATTCCCCGCAAAGATATAAAAATTTTTACGGCAACTACAAAATCTTGTTAATCCGCATAAACATTGCATTTATTCATATACCAAAACAAAAATGTTAATAACTATTGCTTTGCTGTTAATTTAAATTGGGGTGGCCTATTGCTATTGTATTTCAAGTCGAGATAACTTAGTGTTAAGTTTAATCAAAATGTTGAATTTGTGCTGTTGATAAAAAAAAAGCTAAATGGTATTGTGGAGTGAAATAAATTACAATATTTACATCATAATTCTAACAAAAAAAATCGATTAAACAACACACTAACAAGTTGTTACAATAAATGGAGAGAGAGAAAATTATCTTTTTTGCTGATTTTATCGATTTTTCGGAGGATGAGGAACCTCCGAGTAGATGCGAAAGTAATTTATTTACTTTCGCTTTTGGTTGGTATCGTATTAGTGTGTTGAAACTAAATTCTGTTGTTTCCTCAATCGTAAAAAATCTAAGTTTTTATAGCAGGGAATTGTTCCCTACTGTAGAGTTGTTGTACACTCTCCCTAAGGATAAAGAGTCTTTCTCTTTTTCTTTAGCCTCTCAGTTCTACCCTTCAAGCAGAATGGTGGAATACCGCCCAATAAGTTTTGCAGAATATCAGTCAAGGGTTGTTTATTACAATCATTGGGCAACAATTAATTCAAGAAAAATATCATTTACCTATAAAACTAACTAATATGTTGAATGTGGGCATAGCCTACGATTTGCGTAGCGATTACTTAAAGTTAGGATACACCGAGGAAGAAACTGCGGAGTTCGACTCAGAGGTTACTATACGCTCCATAGAAAGCACATTGCAGCAGCTTGGCTACAGAACCCAGCGGATTGGCAATGTTTACTCTCTAATCGAAAAACTGAACAAAGGGGAAAAGTGGGATTTGGTTTTCAATATCTGCGAAGGGTTGTACGGCATAGGTCGTGAGGCACAGGTGCCTGCAATTCTCGACGCTTACCGCATTCCTTATGTTTTCTCCGATGCGTTGGTTTTAGCATTGACCCTTCATAAAGGTCAAACAAAAAGAATTGTTCGCGACCACGGAATCCCCACAGCCGATTTCGCCGTGGTTGAAACATTGGAGGATATTATGAGGATAAACCTTCCTTTCCCTCTTTTTGCTAAACCTATTGCAGAAGGAACAGGAAAAGGTATCGATGGAAAATCAAGAATATCGTCTCCAAAAGAATTGGTGCCAATTTGCGAGAAGCTTTTAATTAAGTTCAACCAGCCAGTTTTGGTGGAAACCTATCTGCCCGGTAGGGAGTTTACCGTTGGTATTGTTGGAACAGGCGAGGAGGCACGTGCCGTTGGTGTTATGGAGATAATTATTACTCCTCGTGCAAAGGAGCAAACTTACTCGCTACACACAAAAGAGAATTGGAAAGGAATTGTTGATTACAAGTTGGCAACTGGCGATATTGAGAGTATTTGTGCGGAAACTGCTGTTAAGGCTTGGCGTGCTCTTGGCTGCCGCGATGGTGGTAGAATTGATTTGAAAATGGACGCAAACGGAATTCCCAATTTTATAGAGGTAAATCCGCTGGCAGGAATCAACCCTGAGCATTCCGATTTTCCAATGCTAGCACGTTTCAAGGGGATTGATTATTTAACATTGATGGGAATGATAATGGATTCAGCAATTAGTCGTATTAACAATGTAGGGTATGATGGAAAAGTCTTTGAAAGCAGTTATTCTTTATAACGAGTTATCAGCAAACCCTGGTCCCGACGAGGCCGATGTGCTAGACCAAGTGAAGCTTATTGCAGAAATGCTGGAGCAATTAGGCATTAAACATCACACCCTAGAGTTTTCGCTTAATCTTCAAAAGAATAAAGAGGCACTTGAGCAACTAAAACCCGACTTTGTTTTCAATTTGGTTGAATCTGTCAACAACAGCGGGAATTTGATATTCCTTGCTCCTGCTTTGCTGAACTCAATGCAAATTCCATTCACAGGAGGCTCACTCGATACCATATTCCTTACATCATCCAAAACGATTTGTAAGCAGAGGATGAAGGAAGCAGGAATTCCTACTGCATACTGGTACGAGGGGAAGGGCGAGTTTTCGCCAGAAAAGGACAAGCGTTACATAATCAAACCTATTTGGGAGGACGGTTCGTTGGGCTTGGATGAGGATTCTGTTTACTACGGAGGCGACCCAGAGCTAATTAATCGTGTTAAAAAACTCAACTTCAACATACATTTTGTTGAGGAGTATATCGATGGTCGCGAATTCAACATCTCAATACTTGCCGGTAATCCAAAACCACAGGTTTTACCAATACCCGAGATGATTTTCCATAACTACGCCGATGGCAAACCAAAGGTTATGGGCTATAAGGCAAAATGGACGGAGGATTCCTTTGAGTATAACAATACGTCAAGAACTTTTGATTTACCCGAATCCGATAAACCATTGTTGGAAAAATTGAGGAAGATTTGTTTAGATTGCTGGGATGCCTTTAACGTTAACGGTTACTCACGAGTTGATTTTAGGGTTGACAAAAATGGCAATCCATTGGTACTTGAGCTAAACGTTAACCCTTGCATTACGCCCGGAAGTGGTTTTTATTCTGCTTGCGAGCAAGCGGGTATACCATTCAGCGATGCAGTTACCAGAATTTTGAACGATATTCCCAATCGAAAGTAATAGTAAATAAAGATTATGCAAGGAATAACGCTTAGAACCGAGCCAAAGATTGAAGATATAGAGAGCGTAAGGGAGATTGTTACATCAACAGGCTTTTTTTACGATTACGAAATACCCGTTGCTGTTGAGTTGATTCAGGAAAGAATAGAGAAGGGCATAGCTAGCGAGTATTTTTTCGTATTTGCCGATTTTGAGGGCAAAACTATATCGTATGCGTGCTTTGGCCCAATAGCCTGCACTAAAAACAGCTACGACCTATACTGGATAGCCACCCATAACGATTATAGAGGAAAGGGGATTGGTAAACTTATTCTTGAGGAATCGGAGAAAGAGATAGCCAAATTGGGCGGTCGCGGAATATATATCGAAACATCATCTAAACCGCTCTACACCCCAACTCAGCAGTTCTACCTAAAGTGTGGCTATAAAATTGAAGCTATTCTTAAGGATTTTTACGATGTTAACGACGACAAACTGATTTTTACGAAGTTCATCTAGTAAGTTTTCCTGACTGTTGATAAAGGAAAACACTTAAATAGAATCTGGGTTTTTCACGTTTTCTAAAAAAATTATATTTTTTTGGGCTGTTTTCTGATATTTTATTATTTTTAGCATCGGAAAAATACCAAACTGTAACTATATGTCAGAAAAATTTAAGGTCGATGCAATTGACCAAAAAATACTCTCGTATTTAGTAAAGAATGCCCGTATGCCATTCCTAGAAATTGCCCGCGAATGCGGAATTTCTGGAGCAGCAATCCACCAGCGAGTAAAAAAAATGGAGGATGCCGATATTATTGCAGGTTCCAGAATGATTGTTAAGCCAAAAGCATTAGGCTTTGATGTTTGTGCTTTTGTTGGCGTTCAGCTTGTTTCAACCAATCAGTATGTTGGAGTAATTGAGGCTTTAAAGTTGATGCCCGAGGTGGTTGAGTGTCATTTTATTACCGGAGAATTTGCGTTGCTTCTTAAACTATTCTGTAGAGACAATGAGCACTTAATGGATGTATTGGTAAATACCATTCAGAATATTACCGGAATTGCAAGAACCGAAACATTTATCTCGCTCGACCAAGCCATTGAACGCCCGGTTTATGTGAAGGATAAGAGTGTTGTGAAGTAATTTAAAAAAGAAAGCCCCAATCTGGGGCTTTTTTCTTTTGCCATAATGGCTATAGACTAGTAATCTTCTTCATCTTCATCATAGGCATCATCTTCATAAATTTCATCATCCATAAAAGAATCCCTTAATTCTAGGTCAAGGTCTTCATCTTCGTCAATTTCGTGAAATAGAGAGCGCTTAACATTTTTTTCCTTTTTAATAGGTTGAAGTTTTCTCCCTTTTTTCAACTCATCGGAATCGTAAGAGTCATTCTTTACTGACTTCCGAAAATCATTCTTTGACTTCATCACGAGAGTAATTAAAAATTTTTCTCCTTAAAATTTGGTTGATAAATAGTTTGTTTAATTGATAATTGCAACATGTGCAAGTTTAGTGAATTTTTTGTTTGTTACTATAGTTATGTGTTTTGTGGTGAGATTTTTTTTACAAAGGATTCAATAATTTACACAAAGGGGTGTTTTGTCTTAATTGTTGTGCGTTTATCAGTTGTAATTATTTAGGATTTATAAAGCAAATATATCAAATTTTTAAAACTGAATCTCTTTTATACAAAAAATTATTGGCTGATTAACTCAAGAATTTCATTCTGGATTTTTTGCAAGAACCTCCCTTTTGTTCAAACATCACTATTACTTTTACAAAAAAACACCATTTGCTTACGGATTATTGCCGTCATGTCAATAATTTTAATGGTTTATTTCCTATAACATCATTCTAATTCTAAATTGTAAGAAAATAAT
>WBUV01000293.1 GCA_008933525.1 Bacteroidales bacterium
TTCTTGTATCGTGTAAGAATAATAGATTTGATGATATCGATATATCGAAAAGTGAAGTAAATATTGAGGTGCAGCGCTTCGATAAGGATTTGTTCGCCATAAAACCCGATAGCGTAGAGGTTCAACTTCCTGCTTTAAAGGAAAAATACGGACAGTTTGCTGATTTGTTTTTTGAGGGCATTATAAGGATAGGCAAGCCTGAAAATCCGCAGTACTACCAATTCCTCCGAAGTTTCCTTACCGATACTATGGTAAGCAATGCATACCGTAAATCTCAATCCAATTTTAAAAATTTAGATGATTTAAACGTCGCATTAACCGATGCTTTTAGGCGATATAATTACCATTTTCCAACAAGGAAAATACCCACAGTTATTTCTTACGTATCGGGATACAACTTATCGGTAGCTATAGATGAGGATGTTGTTGCAGTTGGACTCGATAGATATTTAGGCGCTAGTACACCACAATATAAGTTGTTGGGCATCCCACGGTATATGGCTAATAAAATGATACCAGAGAAGATTCCCTCCGATATTATTAGATCATGGCTATACGGAGAGTTTGCCTATAACGACTCGGTTGATAATTTGCTGTCGAATATGATTTACGAGGGTGAGCTAATCTACATCACTAAGCATCTTTTACCCAATGAGCCGGAGCATCTAATACATGGATTTAGCGAGGAGCAATTAAAGTGGTGCGAGAAGAATGAGGCCGATATGTGGACTCATCTTATTGAGAATAAGCTGCTTTTTACCACAAATACTCTTGAAATAAATAAATTTATTAACGATGCGCCCTTTACATCTGGTTTTCCGCAGGAAAGCCCTGGCCGCGCTGCGGTTTGGATTGGCTATAGAATTGTTGAATCGCTCATGCAACGTAACGAGCAGATGACCCTTGAGGACTTGATGAGCATTCGCGATTATCAAAAGGTACTTAACATGGCTCGGTACAAACCATAGCTTTGAATTTAGAGAATAATCAGATTAATTGATTGAATTAGGCTAATATTAAATGATGCCAGCGGCATCAGATGTTTATATACTTAATTATATATCGGAATTATTCGACTCCAGCTGGAGTCGAAGAACTAAATATGATTACGGCTATAAATATTAAAATCCTCTGGTTTTGTGGGTGTTATAATATTTTTGCTTATATGTCAAATTCAATTAAAAGATTCAAAAAAAGTAAGTCTAAACAAAAATTTGTGTAACTTGTTACATATGTTGTTTTACATTAACATATGAACATATTCTACTAGTTGAAATAACCTTTTAAATCATTTAATATATGAAAACAGATATCGAAATTGCTCACGAAATTAAGATGAAACCTATCGTAGAAATTGCCGATATGCTTGGCATTGATAGGGAAGACCTTATACCTTATGGCAAGTACAAAGCCAAAGTTCCCCTAAAGTACATTAACAAGGAAAAGTACGATAACAATAAGTTGATTCTTGTTTCGGCAATTTCGCCAACACCTGCAGGTGAGGGCAAAACAACTGTTTCCATTGGTTTAACTCAGGGGCTTAACCGAATTGGCAAACAAACCACTGTGGTTTTACGTGAGCCATCGCTCGGTCCTGTTTTCGGTATAAAGGGTGGCGCTACAGGTGGTGGATACTCACAGGTTTTACCAATGGAGGATATCAACCTACATTTCACAGGCGATTTTAATGCTGTTGAGCGTGCTCACAACCTTTTGGCAGCCCTTATCGATAATAATATTCAGAGCAAAAAGAAATCGTTAGGTATTGATCCTCGTACTGTGAACTGGAAAAGAGTAATGGATATGAACGACCGCTCTTTACGCCATATGATTGTTGGATTGGGTGGAACAACCCACGGTATTCCTCGCGAAACTGGATTCGATATTACAGCAGCCTCGGAGGTTATGGCAATACTTTGCCTAGCCGAGAATATGGAGGATTTAAAGCGTCGTTTGGGTAATATATTCATTGGCTACACATACGATAAGAAGCCTATTTATGCACGCGATTTGAAGGCCGAGGGTGCAATGGCAGCATTGTTACGCGATGCCATTATGCCAAATCTTGTGCAGACCATTGAGGGTACACCTGCAATTATTCACGGAGGTCCGTTTGCCAATATTGCACAGGGAACAAACTCAGTTCTTGCAACAAAAATGGGACTTTCGTTAAGCGAGTATGTTGTAACAGAGGCGGGTTTTGGTTTCGACTTGGGTGCAGAGAAATTTATCGATATTAAATGTAAGTACGCAGGATTAAAACCAAGTGCAGTTGTACTGGTTGCAACAATTCGTGCCTTGAAGTATCACGGCGGAAAAGATTTGAAGGAAATTAAGGAGCCCGATGTAAATGCATTAAAGAATGGTATTGGAAACCTTCAGAAGCATATTGAGAATATGAAGTTATTCGGTATTTGTCCTGTTGTGGCAATTAACCGATTTACTTCCGATACCGATGAGGAGGTTGAATATATTAAGAGCGTTTGCAAGGAGATGGATGTTCAGGTTGCCGAGGTTGATGTTTGGGGCAAAGGCGGTGAAGGCGCAATTGAACTTGCTAAGATTGTGAATAAAGTTGCCATGAACTGTCCTTATCAACATAAAACTCTTTACGACTGGGAATGGACTCCTGAGGTGAAAATTGAAACCTTAGCTAAGAAGATTTATGGTGCAAGTGCAGTAGATTTCACAGCACAAGCCAAGAGTGACTTGCAAAAGGTTTACAAGTTAGGTTTGGATAAGTTGCCAATTTGTGTGGCTAAAACCCAAAAGTCGCTATCGGATAATCCCGATTTATTAGGTCGTCCAAAGGATTTTGTGGTTACCGTTCGTGAAATTGAGATTGCAGCAGGTGCTGGTTTTATTATCCCAATTACGGGTCAAATTATGCGTATGCCTGGTTTACCCGATGAGCCTGCCGCAGAAAAGATAGATGTGGATAATAATGGTGTAATTACTGGATTATTCTAGTGGGTTGAAAATTCAACCCTGACAGGGTTTAAAACCCTGTCAGGGTTTTTTATAGTTACAATGCAAGCTCTACCATTACCTCAATAACTCCAACAGATTTTCCCGCTTTAGTATTTCTGTTGAAATCAAGTACAACTTGGTTTTTTCCATAGATGTGGTACGAAATACCTATAACCTCTTGGGTCGATTTTACCTTTTCAGTTATTTTATCGGTGTTCATGTAGTCATACCTTCCAAAAAGGCTTAACTTCTTTTTAAAAAATTTCAATTCGACAAAAGCGCTATATCCATCAACATCGTATGATTTTCCGTTAACATCGGATATGCTTCCCTCGTGGTTTCCAACTCCTTTAAAATATTGGCCTGTTAATGTGAAAAATTTATTTTCATACGACATAACACCAGCATTGAAATTCCAATCGGGATATAAATCTGTATTGCCTTTGCCATGAGCCCCGGTGTATGAAATTTGAAATCCTGTTAGAACTTCAGGCAATGGACGAATGGTTAGCCTCCATTGAAGGGTTTTGTTATTGTTTTTCTCTAATGCGTGGTAACCCCCTCCATTGTAAAGTCCAAATGCAAAGGAGCCATATCGGCCTGGATACGAGCTGCTAACTTCTTTTTGGTAGTTGCTGTCTAGTTTTCCGCCTATTAATGCGGTTGAGGTAATTCCAAAATCCGCAGAGCTAACTATTGATGCTTTATCAAGGAAATGGCTTCCAACAACGCGGTATAGGTTTATTTTTTCTTCAAAATCAATCCATGGGGTAAAAACCTCTCCGACAACGACTCTTGGGTTTGAGAAAATCCAGTAGTTTCCATCATCTTTAAGCTCCATATAGCAATACTTTAATCGCATTTCAAGGTCTCCTTCACCATCACCTTCTTGGTCTACGGTTAAATCGGGAGTAATTCTTCCCGATAGGTACTTATTTAACGATTTTTGAAAGTTGATATATCCTCGCTTTACTGTGAATTCGTTGAAATGATCGTTTCCTTCCATAAAATACCTGTATCCAAGGAATATTTGTGTGGAAACAGAACTGCTTTCCAGAATTTTTAGAATTTTTTGGTTTTGCTGGTAAATTGAATCGGCCAGAGTTTGACCAAATACATTTAATGACCCTAATGCTATTAAGATTATAGCCAACGATAAATGTTTTCTCATTATTCTGATTTGTTGAGGTTAAAAAATTGTTGCAAAAATATTTTTTTAAAGTTAAGTGTAAGTTAAGGATTTTGATTTAATGTTAAGAAATTGTTAAGAGTTGGAAATAGTTCGTTATTTATTTAATGAAAATAGTTTTTTTTACTTAAATTTAAAGGAATTCATTCCGTTTTATCTCAGAATTGAAACCTCTTTGAAAAAAAAGTAGAATAAACTATAAGTCTATTCTACTTTTCATTTAAGTATTTTACTCCAAATTAGAGGGAGAGGCTTTTATTTAATCAAATAAGTCGCTTAACCAGTTTTTTTGCCGATGTTTATAGTATCCATCGGAGTCATGGCGTTTGTAATCTCTGTCGGTATTGTATGGTTGGTTAACTGATGGATTAACTTTATCAAAGGTGCTTGCTTTTTCGATTATTTTGTCAAGTTCACCTCTGTCAAGCCATATTCCCCTGCAATTTGGACAGTAATCTATTTCAACACCTTGTCTTTCGGACATTACAAGGTCAACATTTGTACATATTGGACACTTCATAGTTCGTAGT
>WBUV01000294.1 GCA_008933525.1 Bacteroidales bacterium
CCTAATATCGCTTAAAGCAGGAGGTGTTGGATTAAATCTTACCGCTGCGGATTACGTTTTTATCCTCGACCCATGGTGGAACCCCGCAGCCGAAATGCAAGCCACATCGCGTGCCCATAGGATTGGTCAGCAGAAAAATGTATTTGTCTACCGCTTTATCTCGCTAAATACTGTGGAGGAAAAAATCCTAAAACTTCAGGCCAAGAAGGAGCATTTGGCGCAACTATTCATTGATACTAATAATCCTTTGAAATTGGCGGATAAGGATGTTATAATGGAGTTGATAGAGTAATTTAGATATATCCCCACAAGGGTTTAAAACCCTTGTGGGGATTGGTATTATTACTTTTTAAGGAAATTCAAAATATTTTGCTCAATACGTTTTAAAACATCTGTTCCTTCTGCTTTTTGAAACTTATCGCCGGTTATGTGTTCGTAAAGTTCAATGTAACGGTCGGTAACTTGATTTACAAAAGCATCTGTCATCTCAGGAACTTTTTGTCCATCTTTACCTTGGAAACCATTTGCCATTAACCACTCACGTACAAATTCCTTGGATAGTTGGCGTTGGTCTTCGCCTTTTGCCAATCGCTCCTCATACCCTTCGGCATAGAAATAGCGCGATGAATCAGGTGTATGAATCTCGTCGATTAGGTAGATTTTCCCATCTTTCTTACCAAACTCGTACTTAGTATCAACCAAAATAAGACCCATTTTTGCTGCCATTTGAGTTCCACGCTCAAAAAGTGCAAGGGTGTACTTCTCTAGCTGTTCGTAATCCTCCTTGCTGACCAATCCTGTTTTGATAATATCTGCTTTTGAGATATCCTCATCGTGACCCTCTGTTGCCTTTGTAGTGGGTGTAATAAGTGGCTTTGGAAATTTTTGATGCTCTTTCATTCCCTCGGGCATAACCTCACCACAAATTGAACGTTTGCCTGACTTGTACTCGCGCCAAGCGTGACCAGTTAAGTATCCACGAACCACCATTTCTACCTTGAATGGCTCACACATATGGCCAATTGTTACCATTGGGTCTGGAGTCGCAATTTTCCAGTTAGGAACAATGTCGGAAGTTGCATCCAAAAACTTCGATGCAATTTGGTTAAGCACCTGTCCCTTGTAAGGAATTCCCTTTGGAAGCACAACATCGAAAGCAGAAATACGGTCGGATACAACCATTGCCAAAAATTCGTTCTTGATGTTGTAAACGTCGCGAACTTTTCCGTGGTAAACCCCTGTTTGGCCGGGGAAGTTGAAATCGGTACGAACGATAGCCTTTTCCATAACTACTCTAAGGTTGATTGATTATTATTTTGATTGCTGTTTTGTCGTTGATGCTTCTCCTCCGCATCCCTGTCGAATGCGTTTACAATATACTTAACAAGTTTATGGCGAATAATATCGCGGGAATCAAAGTTTATAACTGCAATATCGCTTATTCCATCAAGGATTTTTATAGTTTTTACAAGTCCAGAATCCTCTTTTCGGGGTAAATCTATCTGGGTTAAATCGCCAGTTACAACAAACTTTGCGCTTTTACCCATACGGGTAAGAAACATCTTCATTTGGCTAAGTGTTGTATTCTGCGCTTCGTCCAAAATTACAAAAGCATTGTCGAGCGTACGACCGCGCATAAAAGCTAAAGGAGCAATCTGCACAGTTCCATCCTCCATAAACTCCACCAATTTTTTGGCAGGAATCATATCGTGCAACGCATCGTAAAGGGGTTGTAAGTAAGGGTCGAGTTTATCTTTCATATCGCCAGGCAGAAAGCCTAAGCGTTCGCCAGCCTCAACAGCAGGACGGGTTAGAATAATGCGCTTAACCTCCTTATTCCTTAATGCACGAACTGCAAGGGCAATGGCGGTGTATGTTTTACCAGAACCTGCTGGGCCAATGGCAAATAGCAAATCGTTATCGCCATAGAGTTCAACCAACTTACGCTGATTTACGGTTCTGGCCTTAATAACCTTTCCGTGATTTCCAAAAACAAGAACATCGGCAGCATCCTCCTCGGCCTGATTAATTGACTCAAGATTATCGGTAAGGAAATCCTGAATATTGGTTTCAGTCAAGTAACCATACTTCCGATGGAAATCAACCATTTTATTGATTTTTTCCTCCAACTCGTCAATTAAATCATCTTCGCCAATGGCTTTTATTTCGTTACCACGGGCAATAAGTTTGAGTTTTGGGAAATGACGTGCAATTGAATCGTAGCGTGTGTTGTTTACGCCGTAAAGAACCAAAGGGTCGATACCCTCAATTAGGATAATTCTTTCACTCACTGTTTTTTTCGATGTCATCTAATAAAAATATGCACAAAGATAATTCAACAACTGCTATTTACGCATTGGGCAAAAACTAAATATTAAAAACTTATTGACAAGATTTTATAGTTATCTCGTTTCACACTAAAATGTGTCTCTCGCGATGCAGATTATCACTTTATTTTCGAACAAACACCATTGCGTGCATCGCCCTTACATGGCTCACATTAAACCCCGAGTTAAAACTCGGGGCTATTGCTAAAGCCCCGTTGGGGCTAATATTTCTGCATTTTGCATTTTACATTCAACATTTACCATCCATCTTCCAGCTTCCAACTTTATTATTACTTTTGTGGTAGGTTTTGCGATTATGGAAAACGGCAACTCAAAAACTCAGATAATAACTCTGACAACCGACTGGAACCAGCACGATTACTATATCGGAATGCTCACTGGCCGCTTGCTTTCCATTTCGCCAAATCTTAACATTGTTGAGTTAAGTCATAAAGTCCCACCGTTCGACCATATGCATGCAGCCTTTGTGCTAAAGCACAGCTTCGAGAATTTTCCGCAGGGCACAATTCATCTCTGTTTAGTGAATACCGAAAACACAGAAGGCAAACAGTTATTACTCTTTGAGTATCGAAATCATTACCTAATAATCCCAGACAATGGAATTCTTGGATTAATTACAAAGGATGCGCCCAAAAAGGTTTTTTCATTTCCTTTCGAGGATAGTTCCAGCTTCGCATCGCTCGATGCTGCCGCATCGGCAATTAAGGCTTTAATAGGCGACTCGGAACTCGACGATATTGCTGTTATCACTGAAAATTACAAGCAGAGCATTCCTCTACGAGCAGCAATTGACGACACTACCATTTCGGGAAGCGTTATTTTTATTGACTCGTATCTTAATGCAATAACCAACATTTCGCGCGATTTATTTGAGCGCGTTGGCAAGGGTCGCAGGTTTACAATCTACGTTCAGAGTTTCAACTACAAAATTGACGAGATTGTTAAAACCTACTCAGATGTGGAGGAAGGCGAACTCCTTGCCCTATTCAACTCCATTAATCTTTTGGAAGTAGCAATGAACAACGATTTTATTGCCCAAATGCATGCACTTAAGGTTGGCTCAAGCATTATGGTTAAGTTCCACAACAATTAAAAAACTAGAAATGAATAACGATTTACGCAAAAAAGAAGCCATTGAAGCATTTGGAAAATTGCTGAATATTATGGACGAACTCCGCGAGAAATGCCCCTGGGATAAAAGCCAAACCATGGAAACCATTCGTCCGCTTACCATTGAAGAAACATACGAACTTTCCGAAGGAATTCTTGATAACGATTTACCATCAATCCAAAAGGAACTTGGTGATATTCTGCTTCATATTGTTTTCTACTCCAAAATTGCCGATGAGCAAAAAGCTTTCGACATAGTAGATGTTATCGACAGCCTTTCGAAGAAATTAATATACAGACATCCTCATATTTACGGTGATGTAAAGGTTAACAATTCCAATGAAGTAATTCAAAACTGGGAGCAGCTTAAGATGAAGGAGAAGGATGGCAACAAAACCGTTCTATCGGGTGTTCCATCGTCGTTACCAGCATTGATTAAGGCCAACCGGATTCAGGAAAAGGTACGTGCGGTTGGATTCGACTGGGAGGAGCCAAATCAGGTTTGGGACAAGGTTGCCGAGGAAATGGAGGAGCTAAGAACAGAAATAAGGAAAGGCAACACTGATAAAATGGAGCAAGAGTTTGGCGATTTTTTATTCTCTATGGTCAATGTGGCTAGGCTTTTCAATATCGATCCCGAAACCGCATTGGAGCGAACAAATAGGAAATTTATGAAACGGTTCAACTACCTTGAATCGAAAACCATTAAGCAAGGACAATCGCTCAAGGATATGACCCTAGACCAAATGAATGTTATTTGGGAGGAGGCCAAACAGTTCGATAGAGAATAGTTGTTTGTTGTTCGTAAATAATCGTTCATATTAATAAAGTTAAGGCTATAGTAATTCTTTTAACTTTTAACTTTCTAACTCTTTGCTCTACTACATTACCAAAAAAATCTTCTACAGTTTCCTCATCGTGTTTGGGGTGGTATCGCTTATTTTCCTGCTGTTCAATATGATTCCTGGCGATCCTGCCCGAATGGTTATGGGACAACGCACCGATTCGGCATCGCTTGCGGCTGCCCGTCACGATTTGGGATTGGATAAACCTCTGGGCTATCAGTACCTAAAATACCTGAACGATTTTTCGCCAATATCAATCCACAACCCAAGAAACTCTGATAGCTATATTTATCTCGATAAAACTTTATACACAGGCGCCATTAGTTTGATATCTTTTGGAAAAAGCAGAGTTCTTGTGCTGAAATTTCCGTACCTGCGTCGCTC
>WBUV01000295.1 GCA_008933525.1 Bacteroidales bacterium
ATATTTAACACTAAATAATTGATTCGATGAAAATAAAAGTTGGTTTTGGGTTTGATGTTCATCGGTTTGAGGAAGGCTACAAATTCTGGCTCGGAGGTATCGAAATAAAGCATACCAAGGGATCGGTAGGACACTCGGATGGCGATACTTTAATCCATGCAATTTGCGACGCAATGCTAGGTGCTGCGAACCTGCGCGATATTGGCAATCAATTCCCCGATAACGATCCTTCACTAAAAGGAATCGACAGCAAAATACTTTTACGGAAAACTCTAGAATTAGTAAGAACCAAAGGGTTTTATATTGGAAATATTGACTCCACTATTAGTTTACAAACACCTAAAATAAAGGAGTATATTCCCGAAATGCAAAGAACCCTTGCCAATGTCCTCGAAATTAACGAGGAGGATATTGCAATAAAAGCAACAACCACTGAAAAACTAGGTTTTACTGGTCGCGAAGAGGGTGTTGCCGCATATGCTGTTGTTCTACTACAAAAAGATTAACAAATCATGGTGCGGGAAAATTCGATCAAGTTCAAGACTCTAGTTTTAGGAGCAAGCAACAAGCCAGGTAGATTCTCATACCTTGCCATAAAAAGTTTAGTAAAAAACAATGTGCCTGTTTATGCCATTGGTGCTCGGAATGGATTGGTAGATGGTATTGAAATACAAACATCAAAAGAATCTATTGAAGATATTCACACAGTTACGCTTTACCTTAATCCTTCCAATCAGGCACCTTACATCGATTACATTATTGGACTAAACCCTAAAAGAATCATTTTTAATCCTGGAACAGAGAATCCTACTTTGCTCAGTAAAGCCAGGGAAAACAATATTGAAGTTGTTTTTGACTGTACATTGGTAATGCTCAATAACGGTAGTTACTTCAGATGATAAGAGTTATTAACGATAACAATGATTTCAATTTAGCGGCAAACGAAACAGCCGCGGCATTCTACTTTCACTCCCAGGCTTGCGGTGTTTGCAATGTACTGTTGCCCCAACTCGATGAAATGCTGCTAAACAATTTCCCCAAAATACCAATGTTTGTTGTGAATGCTAATGATTCGCTTGAACTATGCGCCTCATTAACAGTATTCTCCTTTCCAACAATTCTAATATTTTTTCAGGGAAAAGAATCGATGAGGATATCAAGAAATATAAACCTTGCATCGTTGAAACAATCGTTGGAGCGGCCTTACAACCTTCTGTTCGATTAGGGTTTCTCGAAATGTGCGAATACTGCAGGATCATACGTGTCGCCCGATACGCTATACTCCCAATCAATAGTAAACGAATGCCTATGTAAGGTTCCCTTTCCGCTTATTGAGGTCATTGGATTACTAGTTCCAATAATTGTAAAAGTGGAATCTTTAAGCTGGACAATCGTTTCGAAATCCATCCCAATATTGTACATATTAAAAATAACGTACGTACTAGTATCAATTAAGTTGTAACGTTCTACACTTACGTTGTAAGTACGGTATCTGTTATTGGAGTATGTCTCCCTGTTTCGCCAAACACCGGTTATGGTATTTGAACTCTCGAAACTATCGCAACTACTTCCTAGTAAAAAGGAAAAAATTACGAATATTACTCCAAACTGAACTGCTTTTCTCATACTAAAATATTTAGTAGTGAAGGATTACTCCTTCACCACTTTATTAATTATACTATCGTCGGCAATATTTGGAATGGTAACTTTTAGCAAAGGAGTACGCTCCATCTCACGCTTAATAGCAAATATAGCCTCGTTATTACGAGCCCAACTACGGCGAGCTATTCCGTTATTTACATCCCAAAGTAACATCATTTTCAGCCTACGGTCTGCTTCAGGTGTACCATCAAGGGTCATTCCAAAACCACCATTCATTACTTCGCCCCAACCAACGCCACCACCATTGTGAATTGATACCCAAGTAGCACCACGGAACGAGTCGCCAATAACATTATGTATTGCCATATCGGCAGTAAAGCGTGAACCATCGTAAATATTTGATGTTTCGCGGTATGGAGAATCGGTTCCCGATACATCGTGGTGGTCGCGACCAAGCACTATAGGTGCCGAGATCTTCTTATCGCGAATTGCATTGTTGAATGCCTCGGCAATTTTAATACGTCCTTCAGAGTCGGCATAAAGGATACGAGCCTGAGAGCCTACTACCAATTTATTGCGTCCAGCTTCACGAATCCAATGGATATTATCCTGTAGTTGCCCTTGAATTTCGGCAGGAGCAGCTTTAGCAATATTCTCCAACACCTCAAGTGCAATTGCATCGGTTTTAGCCAAATCGTCAGGATCCGACGATGTACAAACCCAACGGAAAGGACCAAACCCATAATCGAAAAACATTGGTCCCATTATATCCTGAACGTACGATGGGTAAATAAAATCGCCATTAGGCTTTAATATTTCTGCTCCTGCCCTGCCACTTTCCAACAGGAATGCATTGCCATAATCGAAGAAATACATTCCCTTAGCAGCCATAGCATTAACCGCTTTTACATGACGGCGTAAACTTTCGTAAACCTTCTCCTTGAATAGTTCAGGATTCTCGGCCATCATTTTGTTCGACTCCTCAAAAGTCAAACCTGCGGGATAGTAACCTCCTGCAAAAGGGTTATGAAGCGAGGTTTGATCGCTACCCAAATCAATATGAACATTATCCTTAACTAAACGTTCCCATAAATCAACAATATTTCCAAGGTATGCAAGAGAAACTGCCTCCTTATTTGCCGAGGCTTGGCGTATACGAGGAATCATCACATCTAAACTGGTAAACACCTCATCCACCCAACCTTGGCTATGGCGAACCTCCATAGCTTTTGGGTTAATTTCGGCAACCACTCCAACAACACCTGCAATAACGGCAGCCTTTGGCTGAGCACCTGACATACCGCCTAAACCAGACGATACAAATATTTTACCGCGTAAATCGGTCTCGCCGGGTTGCAAACGCTTACGCCCAGCATTCATAACTGTGATGGTAGTTCCGTGAACAATGCCCTGTGGGCCAATGTACATAAACGAACCTGCGGTCATTTGTCCATACTGTGTAACTCCTAATGCGTTAAAACGCTCCCAATCGTCCTTGCTGGAGTAGTTTGGAATCATCATACCATTGGTAACAACAACCCTTGGAGCATCCTTATGCGATGGGAAAAGTCCCATTGGATGGCCAGAGTAAAGTACAAGCGTTTGCTCATCGGTCATTTCGGCCAAATACTTCATGGTAAGTAAGTATTGAGCCCAGTTCTGGAAAACTGCACCATTTCCGCCGTAAGTAATTAACTCGTGCGGATGTTGCGCTACAGCATAATCGAGATTATTACTTAGCATCAACATTATTGATGCGGCTTGAATTGATTTATGCGGAAAATCGTATATGTTGCGTGCGTAAATTTTATAATCGGGACGGTAGCGGTACATATAAATCCGACCAAACTCGTCGAGTTCTTTTGCAAAATCTTCTGCCAAAACGGCATGATGTTTTGGCTGAAAATAACGAAGCGCATTTTTTATCGCCAATTTTTTTTCGTCGATATTTAAAATCTTCTTACGTTTTGGGGCATGGTTCACTGAATTATCCCATGATTTTGCAGCGGGGATTTCCGATGGAATCCCTTGTAGTATTTGCTTTTGAAACTCCTCGCGTGTCATATCGTTTATAGTGCTTTATTTTTCGTTAGTGACACAAAATTACAATATTTAAATCGATTTCGGACAGCCCAAAAAGTTATTAAAAAACATAGAAAAATTATTCAGCATACTTTTTGATTAATAAGTAGGCATATATTATCCTGTCAAATTTTAACTTAAATTTGAACGATTTGCTGGATAAAAACTAAAAACTAAAAAATACAACTATGAAAATTAACAAAACTTGGATTATTGTTGGGGTCATTGCCCTTTTGGTTATCATTCTTTATTCGTCAATAAAAGGATCGTATAACAATATGGTTCAAAAAGACGAAGCTGTAACATCGCAATGGAGTAATGTTGAAAATGTTTATCAACGCCGTCTTGACCTTATTCCTAATTTAGTAAATACTGTAAAAGGATATGCCGATTTTGAGCAGCAAACATTAACTCAGGTTATTGAAGCAAGAGCAAAAGCTACTCAAGTAAACATTAATCCACAGAATTTGAATGCTGAGAGCATGAAACAATTCCAGGCAGCCCAAGGTGAATTAAGTAGCGCCTTATCGCGATTAATGGTTGTAGTTGAGCAGTATCCAAACCTTAAGGCTAATCAGAATTTTCTTGACTTACAGGCGCAACTTGAGGGAACCGAAAATAGAATTGCTGTAGAACGCAGAAAATTCAACGAAACAGCACAAGATTATAACACTTACATTCGTCAATTCCCAAAAAATATTTGGGCAAGTATTTTTGGTTTCGAGAAGAAAACATACTTCGAAGCAGATGCTGGTGCTGAAAAAGCACCAACAGTTGACTTTGGGAAAAAATAAATTTAGGGAATCTCCTTTGGCTATTTGATTGTTTGAAAAAATTCGCTTTGAAATAAAAAAGTAGAGATAACAGACATTCAAACAGCCAACTTATCATACAAATCTAAACATGAGACCAAAAGACTACTTTACCCCAGACCAGCAAAAACAAATTGTTGATGCCATTGAAGAAGCAGAACTAAACACATCTGGTG
>WBUV01000296.1 GCA_008933525.1 Bacteroidales bacterium
ATATTTAACCACATCATTGTAAAGTTTAATTTCAAAAATTAAGCGTATGAACCTTTCATTTAATTTTATTAAATCCGTATCGAATATCTACGACGAAATGATTGAAAATGGCTTTTCCCTTGTTTATCTAGGTGAATTTAGCCATGAAATCACAAAGATGTTTACATCTATGGCCGAGTCGGATATGGAGAAGAACAGCGAGGAGCGTTCGGTGCAACGAAAGGTTTACCATGTTATGGTAGAAACACTTCAGAATATGAATAAACACTCCGATGAGATTAAGGAGCGAAATATTGGAAACGGTTTATTCATTATCGGTAAAAAGCACGATACTTACTATGTTATAACTTCCAATAAGGTGTCCAAAAGGCATAAGGAACCATTGGAACAAGCATTGATCACTGTAAATAATGCTACTCCAGGAGAACTTAAGGAGATGTATAAACGTCAAATTAGGGAGGGAAGTTTATCCGATAAGGGTGGTGCTGGCCTTGGTTTAATTGATATTGCCCGAAAAACAGGTGAAACTCTTAATTATCAGTTTTTACCTCTCGATGAGGAGAGCTATTTCTTTATTTTAAAAGTAGAAATCAACGCTAAGAAATTTGCTAAGGATTAGTGTAAGACCATAGAAATGGTTGTCAAATCGTATAAAAGAATATACTTAATGGCCATCTTTACTGCTGTATCGATGGTTTTTTTTATTGAACATAGGTCGTTTGCCCAAACATCGACGATTAATCGCCATAGTTTTTCACATTTCAGAAATATTGATGCTAGTGATAGCCAGCATTTGAATGTTGATACTTTAGGCAAATCTATTGACTTTAACAACTCAAGTTCTGATAGTGTAAAAAAATACTATGTGTTCCGTCAGCTCTATGGATTTGTTTCGAGGAAGGATGACCTTAAAACGAGCGGAAAAGTCATAAAGGAGTTTGAATCCAGTGAGCGTTTTGTTCCCTTTGCCGGAAAGCAAATTGAAGATATTCGAATTATCAGACTTAAAACCTTTGGCCAGTCTGTTTACGATACTTCATTAACCCCAAATTCAATAGCAGAAAAATTTGGGAATTCGTTACACATAACTACGTTAAAAAGGGTAATCGAGAATAATATTCTCTTTAGTTTAGGGAGTAAGGTGGATCCTGTGGAATTTTCAGAAACTGAACAGTTGATTCGTGAATTACCTTACATAGAGGATGCCAATATAATGGTCGAAACGCTTTCCGACACAAATAAAGTAAGGGCTATTGTTGTGACAAAGGACAAGTGGACTCTTTCGCTAGGTGTTAGGGTTGATGATGTTGATAAAGGAAGTGCTGTAATATCTGAAAGTAACTTTGCAGGAGTCGGATTAGGCGCAAAAGCATCGGGATATTACGATAAGTCTAAGCCCGATATATGGGGCTATAAGGGGGAGTTCAAAGTTCCAAATATCGGGGGATCATTTATTGATGCAAATCTATGGATGAGAGAAGGGTTAGGACATTCTTCGTACTACACAAATTTTAATAGAGATTTCTATTCATCGCAGGCCAAGTTTGCAGGAGGTTTCACCTACTTTCTTAGTAAAGAACCCTATAAGATATTTGCTAAAGATTCCATAATCTCTATAGACTATGATCTTTTTGATTTTTGGCTAGGACGCTCGTTTCGAGTAAGCAGTAAAAAATCGTTAAAAGCGCCCTACATCTTGACCTTGGCATTTAAGTATAGAAAGATTGATTTTAATAAGGCAGATATTGTTACAAGAGACTATAATCCTTATTTTCATTCAACTAATCACTATTTAGTGTCGTTAGGCTTGTCAAATCAGAATCTTTATCAGTCTAACTTAATTTATTCTTTTGGTTCGACTGAGGATATTCCAATTGGTTTTAAAGTTCAGTTTGCCTCAGGTATAGAGCAGAGCCAGTTTCAAAGAAGATTTTTGCTGAATGGAGAGATGTCGGCAGCTGAAATTACCCCTTTGGGTTACCTATACCTATCGGTTCGCACAAGTGGTTATTTGGCCGAAGGACCAAAATTGGAGCAGGCAGTTATAAATATCCGATCTACATACATCACCAATCTTTTTCAGGTTGGGAAGGCCGATCTTAGGCAATTTATTCGTTATGACTTTACTCGAGGTTTTTCAAGATTTACAGGTGAAAAAGAATATATTGCACTACGGAACGATTACGGTATTAGAGGCTTAAAAAGTAGTTCCCTAACAGGAACAACTAGGCTAATGTTAAACCTTGAAACTGTTGTTTTTAGCCCGCTTTATATTTATGGTTTTCGATTTGCATACTATGCATTCTGCGATATTGGTGCAGTTGGTTCCTCGGACGATTTGGTTTACAGCAATTCCATCTATAGCGGTTTTGGTGTTGGTTTAAGGATTAAAAATGAAAACTTAATTTTTCCCACATTTGTTTTTCGTATAGGTTATTACCCAAATATTCCGAATGATGCAGAGGTTGCTTACTGGCTTATTTCTTCCGAAAGCCGTCGAAATTTTGAGAAATTTAGAATTAAAGAACCCTATATTTTACCATTTGAGTAATACTCTTGCTTTTGAACATTGATTTTAGTTTAGTGTTTCTTGTGTAAAATTCTGAGAAATGGAAAAGGTTATATTAGTTACAGGAGGAACTGGTTATCTGGGTTCCTGGGTGGTACAAAAGTTATTGAGCAAAGGCTATTCTGTTAGAGTGCCTGTTCGTAATAAACAAAATAAAGATAAGTACTCACATTTGCTTGAGTTGGCTAAGGATTACCCCGATAAATTAAGTTTATTTGAAGCCGATTTGCTTTCTTCCGGATCGTTCGATGACGCTGCCGAAGGTGCGCACGCAATAATACACATGGCTTCGCCATTTACGTTACGGTTCAAAGATGCTGAAAAGGATTTAATACTTCCGGCTGTTAATGGAACCCGGAATGTTTTGAATGCTGCAAGTAAATCTTCCACGGTGAAGAAGGTTGTTTTAACTTCTAGTGTTGCTGCAGTTCATGGCGATAACATTGATCTTAAGAATCTAGGAGTAGATGAGTTTACCGAGGAGCACTTTAATTTTTCGAGTAGCGCAAAGCATCAACCTTACTCATTCTCAAAAGTTATGGCAGAGAAGGAAGCTTGGACATTACATAACCAGCAGAAGCGATGGAAAATGGTTGTTATCAACCCATCGCTAGTTATGGGGCCTTCAATCTCAAAGCAATCGAACTCGGAAAGTTTAAAGATAATGGAGGATTTAATTGCCGGTAAATTTAGTTTTGGAGCACCCGATTTGCAGTTTGGATTTGTAGATGTGCGCGATGTTGCTGATGCTCATATTTTAGCACTTGAAAACGATAATGCTGAAGGGCGCCATATTCTAGTATCGAGAGTGGCAAACTTTATAGAATTGGCTAATACAATTGAAGAAAACTTCCCTCAGAAATTCAAGTTACCCCGAAAAACCTCACCCAAGGTTTTAATGTATTTGGTTGGCTGGATATTTGGACTAAGCCCAAAGTTTATCAGCAGGAATGTAGGTCATTCGCTCAAGTTCAATAATGCCAAGAGCATAAATAATTTAGGGTTGAAATATACTCCTCTTGAGGCTACAATCCGCGACATGGTAAACCAAATGGTTTCCTCTTAATTTTCACGGTTGTTTTTCTTGCATATCAGGGTGGTTTGTTGAGTCATAAGAATAAATCTTTTATTTTTATGACTTAACTTTGACCCCCATGAGGAGTATTCTAGAGTTTAATATCGACAACATTGATCTTTTTGCCCAAAACCTATCGGTTCTGATTGATACTGTTGAGGTTGGAATTATGCTTCGTGGTAAGGATAATATTAGTATTCCTCATACTAACATTGAGAGTAGGTTTGATATTTTGGCGGGAATAAATTTTTTGTCAATCTGTAAGCCAGATAAGAATAAGTTTGACTACTTGCAGCAGTATACCGATTTGACCAACGATTGGATTTTAGGATACTTATCGTACGATCTGAAAAATGATATCGAAAATTTGACATCCAAGAATATTGATGAATTAAACTTCCCGGAACTATTCTTTTTCCAACCCGAGGTTTTGCTTTTGCTAAAATCTAGTTGTTTGTACGTACATTATTATCCCCAAAATACAGCGCAGAACGATATTGAGAAAATAGTTCAATATTTAAAAGGCGAGACTCAAGCAAACACCAAAGTTATTTCGGCAGTTACATTCACATCGCGTTACACTAAGTCGGAATATCTGAAAACAATTGAGCAGGTCAAAAAACATATCGCCCGAGGCGATATTTACGAAATGAACCTTTGTCAAGAGTTTTTTCACAGGGATTGTAGTATAAGTCCTGCTCATACTTTTAATAAACTCTATAGTATTTCGCCAACACCATTTGCTACATTTCTTAAGGTTAATGACATGTATTTGATGTCGGCAAGTCCTGAGCGATACATTAGGAAGGATGCGGATATAGTTGTTAGCCAACCCATTAAGGGAACAGCGGCCCGAAAGGATGATGTGGCTGAGGATGCTCTAGTAAAGGAACAATTGAAGACCGATACGAAGGAACGAGCCGAAAATATTATGATTGTTGATTTGGTTCGGAACGATTTATCCAAAGTCGCAAGCCGTGGAAGTGTATTTGTTAACGAACTATGTGGTATATATAGCTT
>WBUV01000297.1 GCA_008933525.1 Bacteroidales bacterium
ATACTATTACTACGAGGCAAGTGGAGGGTACCGAGTTTTCTGGGAGGAATTAAGCCCATATGTAGAGTAAATTCGTATTATTAATAGCTAGGCAAAATGCATTTTCATAACGAAATTTGTCCAATAACTGTTTGGTTGACAGGTTTGCCGTCGTCGGGTAAAACAACGCTAGGAACAGGCTTAAAACAGCTTTTTTTTACTACAAACATTAATGTAATTTTACTGGATGGCGATGAGGTTAGAAAAAGTATATGTTCCGATTTGGGCTTTTCAGAAAAAGATCGATCAGAAAATATTCGGAGAGTTGCTGCTATTGCGAAACTAATGAACGATCAGGGTTTTGTTGTTATATGCTGCTTCGTTTCACCATTAATATCAATACGCGAAATGGCAAAACAAATAATTGGTGAAGATAGATTCTGCGAAGTTTTTGTCGATGCTAAAGTGGAAACATGTAATAAGCGTGATGTTAAGGGTTTATACAAAAAAGCTAATAGTGGTATTATTAAGGATTTAACGGGCGTATCAGCGCCATACGAGAATCCTGTAAGTCCGACTATTCACATTAATACCGATGCGCTAAATATAGATCAATCGCTACAACTGCTTTATAAAGGCGTTCTCAATTTTGTCAGCAAACTCAACCATTAACCTTACGCACATTATTCGCTAATTGATTTAAATCAAATCACAATCTAGGTTAATAAAGTTCTTTATCTTTGTGGGCTAATATTGTTCCACAAATTTCAATTTTTGAAATATGAGCAAGTTTTTAATGAATCACTTAAGAGAGTTGGAATCTGAGTCGATTTATGTGATTCGCGAAGTAGTTTCCCAATTCGAGAATCCTGCCATGCTTTTCAGTGGAGGTAAGGATTCAATAATAATGTATCATTTGGCTCGCAAAGCATTTTATCCGGCCAAAGTTCCATTCCCTTTGCTTCATATCGATACTGGGCACAATTTCCAGGAGACACTCGATTTTCGCGATTGGCTTGTTGAAGAAACAGGTGTGCAACTTATTGTGAAGTATGTTCAGGATTCAATTGATAAGGGTAGGGCTGCCGAGGAAACCGGCTATAATGCTAGCCGAAACAAATTGCAAACAGTTACCTTGCTCGATGCTATAGAGGAATTAAAGGTTGATTGTGCTATGGGTGGTGGTCGCCGCGACGAGGAGAAGGCCCGTGCTAAAGAGCGTTTCTTTTCTCACCGCGATGAGTTTGGTCAGTGGGATCCTAAAAATCAGCGTCCTGAACTTTGGAACCTGTTTAACGGGAAAAAGAATATCGGCGAGCACTTTAGGGTATTTCCTATAAGCAACTGGACAGAGATGGATGTTTGGCAGTATATTCTCCTAGAGAATATTGCCATTCCCAACTTATACTTTTCGCACGAGCGCGAGGTGTTTTTACGCGATGGGATGTTATACGCCAAAACACCCTTTATCAAGAATAAAGATTCTGAGATAATTGAGAAACGTATTGTTCGTTTCAGAACCATCGGCGATGCAACCTGTACCGGTGCTATAGAATCAAAGGCCGAAAATCTTGAGGATATTATCAGAGAAGTTGCAGCAACGCGTGTTACCGAGAGAGGTGGTCGTGCCGACGATAAGCGTTCCGAAGCTGCAATGGAGGACAGAAAAATTGAAGGGTATTTCTAGTTGACTATAGACCATAGTCAATGGACTATAGACCATAGTTGAGGTATAAGTTATGAGTTTTAAATTTGAAAACTTATTAGTTTGGCAGAAAGCAATTAGTCATTGAAAACTCACTAGAGAGGAGCTAGTTGTGGTCTATGGACAATTGACTATCGACTTTAATAAACAAAAATTATGGAACACGAAATAACAAATTCAGCATATTTAGACATGGAACTTCTGCGGTTTACAACTGCCGGAAGTGTTGATGATGGAAAAAGTACGCTAATTGGTCGCTTGCTTTACGATTCAAAAGCTATTTTCCAAGATCAGATGGAGGCAATTGAACGTGCGAGCATCAAAAAAGGTGAGGAGCACGTTAATCTGGCACTTCTAACCGATGGTCTTAGAGCCGAGCGTGAGCAAGGTATTACAATCGATGTGGCTTACAGGTATTTTCATACTCCTAAACGTAAATTTATAATTGCCGATACTCCTGGACACATACAGTACACCCGGAACATGGTTACAGGTGCTTCTACTGCGAATGCTGCTTTGATTTTGGTCGATGCACGTCATGGAGTAATTGAGCAAACTGTTCGCCACGCTTACATTGCATCATTGCTTCGTATTCCGCATGTTATTGTTTGTGTTAACAAGATGGATTTGGTGGATTTTAAGCAGGAGGTTTTCGATGGTATACAGCACCGATTCCTGGAGTTTTCAAATCATCTCGATTTACACGATGTGAGGTTTATCCCAATAAGTGCACTTTTGGGCGATAATGTGGTGGATCGATCTAAAAATATGGACTGGTATCAGGGTCCAACTTTAATGTACTTGTTGGAAAATCTTTATATATCGAACGATTATAATCAGCTAGATGCTCGTTTCCCTGTTCAACAAGTTATTCGTCCTATGCTATCGGAATTTCACGATTACCGTGGATATGCTGGTCGTATGGCTAGCGGAACTTTTAAGGTTGGTGATAAAGTGAAGGTTATGCCCTCCGGATTCACTTCTACTATAAAAGGAATTGATTTTTGGACAGAGCCTATGGATTCGTTAACCGCTCCTCAGTCTGGAACAATTCTTTTGGAGGACGACCTCGATGTTTCGCGTGGTTGTATGATTATTCCTGCAGAAAATGGAATAAAGCAGGGTCAGGACATTGAGTTGATGGTGTGCTGGTTGAGTGATAAACCGATGATTCCTGGAGGTAAATATGCGCTTAAACACACTACAAACGAACTCCGATGCATGATTAAAGAGGTTAAGTACAAAGTCGATATCAATACACTTGATAAGAATTACGAATCAAAAAACATAGGCTTAAACGATATTGGCTGTATAGAAATTAGAACCACCAAGCCTTTATTCTACGATTCGTATCGTCAAAACCGAATTACAGGAAGTTTGATTATTATCGACGAGGCTACTAATGTTACAGTTGGTGCAGGAATGATTATCTAGGTGATATTGCCCAGGATATTTCTGGTTTAAATATCAAGTTTCATACGGGCAAATTGTACAATTTCATCATGATCGAATGCAAGCGGGGGAAGCGATTCCAATGGAATCCACTCCGCTTTTTCAGCATCATCGCCGCCAATAACGGTTGAGTTTTGGATTGTTGTGAAACCGTAAAATACAATGGCAATATTGCGGTCGCGAGGGTCACGGTTTACTTTATCAAATGCTTTTAACTGTTGGAGTTCTATTCCCGAAAGGCCTGTTTCTTCAAATAGTTCACGTTTGGCTGCATCTACTAAGAGTTCGTTCATCTCGGGGAATCCTCCTGGGAGTGCATAATGTCCTTTGTAGGGATCGTTTCCTCTTTTAATAAGTAGCAAATGGGAGCATATGCCGTTTGAGTTGCGAATAAAAACAAGCGAATCGACAGTTACAAGCATTCGTGGGTATTGATACGTATATTCCATACTAATTCTCGTCATCTGGAGTCGAATCGTCCTCTTGGTTGCGCGATTTACGTTTATCTCTAATTTTTATTGCGATCCAGAATGCAATAGCAATTATAATAAACGAAATTAGTATTTGATGCTTTAGCATGATGTGTTTTTTTCAATAAATATAGGTTTTTAGGAATAATTAGTCAATTAAAAAACTCTTTTTATAACTCTTAATTTGTGTGAGTACTTGTTTGCTAGGGTGTTAAATATTCCTTGATGATCAAATTTATCAATCCTCACAAAACCGGAACTGTGAATAATTGTATTGTTCGCACCAATAATTCCAACATGGGTAATTGCTCCCTCTTCATTATCGAAAAAAGCTAGATCGCCAGGTTTAATATGATCAATAAACTCAACTGTACTTCCCGTTAGAGCCTGCTGGCTAGCGTCGCGAGGTAAGTCAATGCCTGTAATTCTGTAGACAACCTGAACAAGCCCTGAGCAGTCGATTCCAAAGGGCGATCGACCTCCCCAAAGATAAGGTGAGTTTAAGAATGACTTGGCCAATGCTGTAACGGCTTCCGACGTATTGTTTGGTAACGAAATGAATGGATTGTCGGTATACGAGTATTTTTTAAATGCATTTGAAAAGATGCTGCCCTCAAGATTGTAGAGAATCGATCCGGGGCATAAATGTAACATTACCGATTCAGAATTTATTTCGTTCGCATTGAATATTCTACTTGTAATGCTTCTTTTTTCCAGCAAGCTTATATCAGATATTTTTTCTGTAAGCCGAGAGTCAAGCCAGCCATGGTAACCATCAAAATGTCCGATAACTCTGTACCAATCTTTGTAGTTTTCAACTATATCAAAAGTTTCTCCAAAAAGCAATTGATTAACCATTTCGCATGTTTCGCTAGGTTCTCTTCTTACAGCTGCAAGACTTTTTGATATAATCCCTGTTTCCATTCTTTTTTCTGTAAAAATATCATAATTCGATGAAATTATAAACCTTCCAAATCAAAAATTCGCGACTATTCAATAATTATAAAC
>WBUV01000298.1 GCA_008933525.1 Bacteroidales bacterium
TTTTGATAAAGAGATGATGTATTAACGTTATAAGAAACAAAAAGGGCCTTAGCATTAGTTTGCCAAAACCCTTTCACTATTTCTTTTGATAAAATTAAATTTCAAACCCAATCATCTTGCCTTTTTTCATCACAAGTTCATCGTCGAAGTAAACATCAGGCTCTTTAACAAGTCCATCCAGGTGGCTGCTTACAGCAATTCGTCCACCCATGCTGATATTATTGCCGAAGGCAATATGGATTGTACCAAATACCTTTTCGTCCTCAAGGATTTCGCCGGTTAGGATAGCCTTGTAGTTTGTGCCAATACCAAACTCGGCAACAGCTCTAGCGTCGCGTCCAACCTTGTCGAGCATAGCGGCAAGTTGCTCGGCCTGTTTACCGCCAGTAATGCTTTCGGCATAACCGTTAACAATTTCAATGGTGATTGGAGTTTCAATCATTCCAATTCCTGCCATAGAGCCATCAATTACCAGTTTGCCATTGGTTTGGTCTTCCCTAGGAGCAAGGTAAACCTCACCCGATGGCAAATTGCCACTCTCGCCCTTATTGCGCATAACGCCCTTGCTAGGAAGAATCTTACGGTCTTTAACAGGCATTACTAAATTGGTTCCTTTTTCGGTAACAACCTTAATGGTGCTAACGCCAACCAGTTTTGCTGCTATAAAATCGGTCAAAGCGATAATTTTTTCGTAGTCGGCATTAAGGCAGCGCACCATAGTATCGATATTGATACCAGGCATTGTGCCAAAACGAACGCCCAATGCAGCAGCCTCGCGACGAGCATTGGTATGTGTTAACGACATTTCAGTGGGGCAAACTACAACGTCAACTGCTTTCATCATGGCAGAAACAGAGGCCGGAGGCTCCTGCCCATTAATTTCGCGCGATTTTATCTCAACCAGAATGGATTCCTGGCAAAGTTCCTTACCTGCTTCGTGAAGCGCTAAGCCTATTTCGCGTTTTAGTTCGTCGGTAACAATAAGCAGCGTTTCGGTTTTTTGAAGTCCCATACAATCGCGAAGCGCAATTATTGAGGCATCTCTGAGGTCTTTATCGGTGTAATTCATAATTCAATTTATTTGGATGCAAAATAAACATTTTTTTGAGATTAGAGGCCGAGTTCTGCTGTATGGCATACGACCAAAGTTCCAATTAGAGGTTTATGTTTGTTTTTGAAATAACAATATGACTAGGAATGTGAAAATGAAAAATGAAAAGTGAAGAATTCGGAATGCAAAGTTAAATCACCCCAACGGGGTTCAAGCCCATAGCTCCGAGTTTCAACTCGGGGTATTAATGCGCAACATTAAAAAGCGATGCAAGGAATATCCATTCTTTGTAAGGGTACAGGTTGGTTGCATCGCAATGGATGAGGATTGGAAGTATCAAGCAACAATGAGGATAAATACTATTCAATTTTCTCGTATTCCGAAACAATCGACTCCGGATTGTTTAGTTCTTTTTCCTCGTCGAAATTTAACTCTAAATCGGCTATGGCTTTTTCTTTTGTTGGCTGATTTAGGACAAACATCAAAATTATTAATGCAGATAATGATAGATAGATAATATTGCCAGTGATAAAGTATGCGATAATTGATAAGAAAGAGCCACCCTCCAACGGAGCAAGTTTTAAAATAATTGCTCCTCTGTAATCTGCCATTTTCTCAACTAGATTGTTTCTTGTTTTAACCTTTTCAATTCGTTTTTTGAATAGAACAGTGCTGGCAACAAAAGCACCGATAATAAAAAGTGGAACAATAATAAATAATACTTGGGTTAAAAACTCATCGGCAATTGTAGCTCCATTCATTGTTACTACTACAAAGGCAATTATTCCAAAAAAGATTTGACACAATGTTAAAGCAAAATGAACTATTTTAAGCGCTCTGAAGTATTCGCTTGATGTTTGACGATACGTTGCCATAATTTTGAGTTTTATATTATTTGTTCGTTATTACATTCTACCTTAGCCCATCCGCAGAACTTAAAGTTAGTACGTTTTAATTTTGCATCACCTAAATTAGTATTGTTTGGGATTAAAAAGAATGCCACAATTGTTTCCTTATCTTTTTCAATTAGTTGATGTTTATCTTTTGTCCGCAATACAATTTTGTCTGTTTCGAATTGTGTATTTTGAGTAGAGTTTTCGAGTTGTACTACATACCAATCGGGTTCATCGGACACAAAAATTCGTTTCTCAATTTTCCCAACATTTGGAAGATATTCTAAGGTTAATTCGTTCGCTGTAAATCTTTTTAAAGATATTTGGTGTTCGAGTATAAAATCGTAGTTCACGATTTTTTCTTTACCCCAGTATTTTATTGGCGCCCACTGCCCTTTAACCAAATTGTACTTGCTTAAACTGCTCGATATAAATAAAATTAGGTATGTTCCTGATGTCAGGGAGGCCAAAAGTTCGCTGTTCGCTGCACTCGGACTGAATTTTAATGAAAGCGCAATGTACTCGAAAAGGAGCACTCCCACTAAGCAGTAAAGAAGGTAACTGTAAAGTTTTTCGTTGTCGAGTTGTTTGTCCTTATCGAAAAAGTCGGAGTGGTTCAGCGCATTATTTTTGAGAGTATTCCATACAAATAGACTTGAAAGCAGGAATAGTATTGTCAAAATACTAAATGTATTGGCGGTTTCGTTTATCAACCAGAAATCGTAAAATCCGTGTGCAAGCGAAGCCAGCAAAAAGAATAGCGCAAAGGTTAAATAAGGATTTCGGTGAGTTTTGTACTTGTTCAAAATTAATCCGTAGGCTATAATTGATGAATCGAACATGTGTGCAATAACGGCAGTTAGCGCTCTACCGTGTATTATGTTTAACCTATGCTCTTCGAAATAAATTAGATTCTCCACAAATGCAAAGCCAAGTGCGGACAACGATGCATACAGAATATAGTCGAACGGTTCGTTAATGGCCTTTGTAAAACGCAACATCAAAAGCAGAGGAATAATTTTGACAAATTCCTCCACGGCGCCAATACCAAAAACACAGTAAAAGAAATCGTTTATTAACCCTCCATTTAAATTGAAACCGAGTAGTTGGTTGTTGATATCGGTAAGTGGATATGTTACAAAGGTAAAAAGCATTCCGCTCAAAACTGTTATAACAATATATTTCCATTTCTCGGCTTCGTAAATATCCAACTTGCGCAGGAAAATAACCCAACTGGCCATAATGAGAAAGGCTGCAACAAAACCCCAAAAATTAATACTTGTCAACAGTTGTTTAAAAAAAGAAACAATATACTTGAGTGGTTGTAAGGTTTTGAAGTATACAATCCTTTCGATTCGTGGCGAGAAGTATTGCCTTATTTCAGGATTTTTTAGCAGATGTTTAAGTTCGGCTATTTCGTTATTGTAGTAATGCAGTTGAATAAGGTTCGAATATGCACCCGAAATATTCCCTTTATTGGCAATCTCCTCGTTATAGTAGAACTTGGCACGGTTAATTGCGCCAACTTGCTGATGAACATATCCAAGCGAGTTATTTAGGTATTTTTGTTTTTTATTTTTTACAATGTAATAGTAGGCAATAGCGTCGGGATAGTTGTATAGGTTTGTTAGAATTAACCCTTTTCCGTAAAAACCTATGTCGGATATAATTGTATCGGTCGATTTTGAAAGGCTATCGTAGTATTCAAGGATTTTTTCATCGTTGCGGTATTCGTACTGGTTCTTTCCAACTCTTTTTTTCTCAGGAATATTGAAGTGTGTGTTGATATAGTTGTAGTGATTATCGATATTATACGTATCGTTACCAAGTATATCAAAAAGTGTTTGCTCGGCAAGTTCGGGTTGGTTGGACTGTATTTCAAAGTTTGCTTTATCCCAGAGATTATCGAAGGTAGGCGTTTTAATTACTAAATTGATAAAAATTACAATAGCGGCAAAAACACCCGCTGCAATAAATAACGATTTTTTCACGGTAAGGTTATTTTAAATCAAATACAGCGCAATGTAGCAAATTCTGTAATTTTTTTGATGTTGTTTGTATGTAGAAGGCCCTCCCTCTTTGGATTATAAATTTTTATTTTTGAGATATACCAGTATAAGTGAGGGTTTTTAGTCCGTTAGCGTTTTTTTCAATAGAAAACTTGTTATGTTTAGTATAGGATGTGGTTGAATAATGAATTATTGTTTTTTCTCCATTTCGTTGATCCAATTTTTTGCTTCAATAAGTGTTTCTTGGTTTAGCTCATGACCGCCTTTATAGGATTTGAGTGTTACTTGAAATCCATAATTTGCTAACATTTGTTTTGTTTCTTGAGCCAAAGAAAAATCAACAGAGTTATCGTACCAACCATGTCCTATAAATACTGGTAGTTTAGATGATGCATTTCTGAAGTCAGCGCTACTGATGTATTCTTTAGGGTTAGGCGCCCCAAAACAAATTATTCCTTTAATATCATCAGGTTTTGATATGCCTGTCATGTAGGCCAATGCGCCTCCTTGGGAATGGCCTAGAAGGTAAATGTTCGAAATTTTATATTGGGATTTGATTTCGTTGGCCACATTGATAACATAATCAATAATAGGCTGATCAAGTTTTTTCCAAAGTTTTTTGTCTGATGTTTGAT
>WBUV01000299.1 GCA_008933525.1 Bacteroidales bacterium
GAATCTTCCTTTGCATAAATGTGGACAAATTGGCGCGGTATTATCTGGACACGTTATAGAGGTTCTTGGCCCTAAAATGGACGGAAAGCGATGGGATAATGTAAAGAAATTGGTCGATTCTATCGAAAAAGAGTAACCCCATAATTGGAGTGAAAGAAGGTTGTTTCATCTGAAACAACCTTCTTTTCTTTATAGTAAAGTCCAAATAAAAAAATTTCTTAAAAAATCATTGTGCTTCGCTAGGCTAACTCTTCATTTCAAATAATTAAACTAAGAATGTATTTTTAGTTATATTTGACCTGTTTGTTATTTAAAAAGTTATGATAAAAAATAATGTGTTACAAAATAAAATAGGCATAGTTTCTATTCTACTTTTTGTTTTCGCGTTTGCTTCATCCTTTGCATACTGCCAAACCAATGCATCTATCGATGGTTTAGTTAAAATGCTAAACAGGAACGATGATTCAACCAAGGTTGTTGTGTTAAAACTTCTTTGTTGGGAACATAGAAATATTGACACAGCCAGTGCATTAGATTATGGTTATAAAGCAGTTGATCTTGCAAAAAAACTTAACTTACCTTACGAACTCGCCGATGTTTATAATAGGTTGGGAGTGGTTAAACGAAATCAGAGTAAATATGCTGATGCGTTAGACTTCTACTTCAAAGGGTTGGAAATCTCCCAAAAAAACAATTACCCAAAATTACTTGCTTTGGAATACAACAACATTGCGGACATCTACAATAGATTAGGAATTTACGACAAGGCACTTGAATTTGGAAAAAAAGGCTTAGAAATTACCAATAATCTTAATGATGATTTGACCCTTGGTTATGTTTACAACATTTTGGGTGTTGTGTATAAAAACATGAATAAGCTCGACTCTGCTCTTTACAGCTTCAACAAATCGTTACAGATTCGACAAAAAATTTTCTTTACCTCTGGAATTGCAACATCATACCTTAACATTGGTACTGTGCATTTTTTAACGGGTAAGTACGACAGCAGTTACATTTACATCAACAAATCGATAGACATTTACAACGATAAAAACGATCAAACCGGATTGGCTTCATCATACAAGCAATTAGGCCTTTACCATAACCATATGAACGACTACAATAAGGCCATTCAATGTTTCAACAAAAGCCTAGAACTAAACAAAGGATTTGGAGATTTACCTCTTGAGAACGAATTGTATGAAGGATTAAAACACTCATACGAGAAACTTGGAGATACTAAGAAAGCATACTATTACCTTGATTTGGCTTCAAGGATTAAGGATAGTATAACCATTAACATATTCGTGGAAAGAATTACACATCTGACTGAGAATTTTAAGTTTGAAATTCAGAGACAAGAGGAAAAACAGCGAGAGGCATCGCTTACCGACCGAATAAGTCATCGGCGAACCATTATTGTTTTAAGTGTAATAATACTTATCCTTACTGTCGGGATGATCGTGTTGTATAATCGATACTCAAAACTAAAGAAAGACTTAATAAAGCATCAAGCAAACCTTACAAATCATTAAATTTTGCTGACAACCACTTTTATTGTATCAGTTTAATTAGAGTTATCATTGTATTAGACCTCATAATTTTTACTTACTCCAAGGTGATGGATTAATATTTTCATCAACCGTAAAATCGCCGTAGCGATTGGCTACTTCGTTTAACAATGCAATAATTTCATCAGGGTCGTTTGATGTTACCAACTTAAGCCGAATCTCTTTAAAGTGTGGTAGCCCTTTAAAGTAGCACGAGAAATGCCTGCGCATTTCTAGAATTCCAGTTCTTGCTCCCTTTATCTCCATCGATTTGGCAAAATGCTGCTTTGCAATATCAACCTTTTGAAGAGTGGTTAATGGAGTCATCTTCTCGCCTGTTCGCAAGAAATCTTTTATCTCTTTAAAAATCCAAGGTCTACCGTAGGTTGCCCGCCCAATCATTATTGCATCAACTCCGTACTTTTCAAAGTTTTCCTTTGCAATCTCTGGATCATCAATATCTCCGTTACCAATAATTGGGATATTCATTCGGGGATTGTTCTTGACCTCGCCAATTAATGTCCAATCGGCTTTGCCTGTGTAGAGCTGCGCTCTGGTTCTACCGTGAATGGTTAACGCTTTTATTCCAACATCTTGTAATCGCTCTGCTATCTCAACAATGTTTTTGGACTCATCGTCCCAGCCAAGTCTGGTTTTTACGGTAACAGGTAAATGCGTGGCGTTAACAATTTGCTTCGTCATCTCTACCATTTTAGGAACATCGCGCATCATTCCGGAGCCTGCGCCACGGTTGGCAATCTTTTTTACAGGGCAACCAAAGTTGATATCGATAATTTCAGGGTTTGCTGCGGTGGCAACTCTAGCCGCCTCAACCATACTTTCAATTATATGTCCATAGAGTTGAATCCCAATTGGACGTTCGTAATCGTAAATGTTGAGTTTCGCAACGCTGCTTCCTGCATCGCGAATTAAGCCGTCGGCATTAATAAATTCGGTATACATCATATCTGCCCCAAAGTGCTTGCACATAAAACGGAACGATGGGTCTGTAACATCCTCCATTGGAGCCAAAAGTAAAGGCCTATCGCCCAAATCAACCGAACCTATTTTCATACTCTTTATAAAATTTCGATGCAAAAATACTAATTTGTTGGAGTATTAGAGTAATGGATAAATGGAGTGACTCAAAACATTACTCCAACACTCCATTACTCCACAAGTTCGCATCGCCCAATTTTGTTCTCCGGAAATAAAGAATTAGGTTTGTGAATTAAAAATCAGATTTATGATAAAAGCATCGTTAGCCTCTCTTTCCGATGGAAAGAAACTTCTTGTAATGTTTTTTTTGGCTCTATTTAGCGCATTCCTTTTTTCTTTTCTTGGTAGTGCTCTCATTGTTGCAATATACGGAGTCGATGGTTTAACAATGCTCTCAAGTATGGCTATTAATGAAGAATCCATAGGAGCGCTTAAGGTTCTGCAAATAATGCAATCAATAGGAATGTTTGTTTTCCCTGGATTCTTGTTGGCTTATATGTTTTCTCTGGAACCATGGAAGTATATTGGATTCAGAAAGTTCAACCTAAAAAGTTTGATTCTTGTATTTTTCACAATGGCTGTTGCATTGCCAGGAATTAATTTTCTTGGTTCGTTAAACGAGCAAATTCCATTGGCTCAGTGGATGATTGATATGGAACTAAAAGCCGAGGAACTCACAAAGGCATTTCTTACCACAGATAGTATAGCGGTTTTATTTCTAAACCTATTTATGATTGCAGTACTGCCAGCCATTGGCGAAGAGTTAATATTTAGGGGTATTATTCAGAAGCACTTTGCAAATATTACCAAAAGTCAAATTTGGGGAATAATTATTTCCGCCTTAATATTTAGCGCATTTCATATGCAATTCAAAGGATTTATTCCTCGTTTTGCACTAGGCGTTATGTTTGGGTTTATGTATAGTTGGAGTGGAAGTATTTGGTTACCTATAATTGCTCATTTTGTAAATAATAGCATTGCAACTGTTGGATATATGATGCTTGGCACAGGTGCATTAGACTCAAAAGTAGAAGATTTTGGCGGATTAACATACCTGTGGCCAATTGGAATGATTAGCATCGTTACAGTTGCAATTTTGCTTATGAAATTGAAGGAGCAAAATACCGAAGTTCCAAAATAAGAATTAACTGGAGGAGAATAATTCCTCACAAACTAGCATACTTCGATAATCTAAAATCAATTAACTGAACAAGCTGGGCAGCGACCTATCGAGTAACTTAAGTCCTTTTATTTCGTTTTTGCGGTAAACGTAAGTTAATCCGTACTCAGTTGCTTTTTCGCGTCTCTCGTCATCGGGCAACTCTGCGTAACTTGCCTCAACCTCGTTCCAAATGCTGAGAATTATTTCGTCGGCTTTAGTGCGCAGGGTGTTTAACTCCTTAAGTGTACGTTGAGTATTCTGCTGAAGTATCTTTTGATGATTATACGATTCAATAAACTGCTCGTAACGTACTTTTACAACAGCTATTGTTGGGTTTGTAATTGGCGCTTGGTTTTTGCGCATACGAGCCATTTCGCCATCAATAATCTTTTTGCCCCACTCAATCAAATCTTTTTCGGTATTGAGCGAAGGAATTCTACCTTCATCCAAATCCATCCCATAAATCTCCCGCACTGTAGGCTGTAACTCTCCCCTGTTAATGGCCATATTCAAAACCTGAATAAAGTGCGAAAGGTAAAGCTTGGCCTTTTTCATCAACTGTAAGTAGTCCTTACCCCGTTCAACCTGATGGTTGTATGCCGCCTTGTAGTGCGCCATCGCCTTCTCAAACGAGTTTATAAATAGCTCAACCTTTGCAAAGGTACTTTGTGAGTATGCTAACTGAAAGGGAGGAATTGATTTTCCCTTATCGTAAGCGGCCTTTAGAGCCCTAATCCTGGCACTATCGGTGTTGGGTAAACGACGGTAAGGCATATTACATCTGTATTTGAAAGTTTAGAACCTGTTTATGAAAGGCTTACAACTTGCGAATATAAGTAATATTATTAAAAATGCAACTC
>WBUV01000300.1 GCA_008933525.1 Bacteroidales bacterium
GTTAATAAGTTAATAAGTTAATAAGTTAATAAGTAATATAGAGTAATTTTTGGTTTTCAGCCTTAATCGTTCTGAATTCTAAATTAATTCCTACTTAGTTACTACCTTTATTGTTTCGTCAAAAACCTCAACAATATCTCCATTTCTAAGTTTTGCTCTTTTGCGCGATTCAACCTGACCATTCACTGTTACATCGCCATTCTCCACCAAAAAATGAGCCTCTCCGCCCGAGTTTGCCAAACGGCATGCTTTTAAAAGTTGATCGAGTTGAATATACTCCGATTCAATTTGAAATTCCTGCATACAATACGTTTTTTAATTCAATCAAATTTAGTTGTTTTTTTTATTCTGGGTAAAATTCCTCTTAGATTTTAAAAGGCTATCCCCTAAAGGGTTTAAAACACTTTAGGGGTTTGAGTAATTCTAGCTAATCACTCCATTTTTGTATTGCAATAAAAGTGACTAATTTTAAGCGATTTTATACCGATACTTTTGTTTATGGAGAATTTAAAACTTTCGTTAATTGTTCCTGTATATAACCGGCCCAACGAAATTGAGGAGTTACTGGATAGTCTATCGAAACAAACCGATAAGGATTTTGAGATTGTTATTGTAGAGGACGGCTCAACCATTACCTGTACCAGCCAAATTGAGAAATACAAACCGATTTTCGATATAAAGTACTTCTTTAAACCCAATACAGGCCCTGGTCAGTCGCGAAACTTCGGAATGGAGCGTGCCAGTGGCAATTACTTTATTATACTTGACTCCGACTGTATTATTCCTAACGAATACATTGCCACCGTTCGCAAATCGTTAAGCGAAAAGTATGTAGATACGTTTGGTGGCCCCGATCGTGCTGATAAGTCGTTTACCAACCTGCAGCAGGCAGTTGATTATTCTATGACATCATTTTTCACAACTGGGGGAATTCGTGGTGGGAAAAAGCAATTGGACAAGTACTATCCTCGTAGTTTCAACATGGGAATTTCCAAGGAGGTATTTCAAAAAACCGGAGGTTTTCCCTCGGTACGTTACGCTGCGAGCAAAGCTGCAGGCGAGGATATTGAATTAAGTATCAATATATACAAGGAAGGCTTTAAAATTGGATTGATTAGCGAAGCCTATGTTTACCATAAACGCAGGACAAGCATAAAGCAATTTTACCGTCAGGTTTACAATTTTGGATATGCCCGGGTAACTCTATCGCGCAGAAATAAGGGAACTTTAAAATTAGTACATCTCCTACCCCTTGCATTTACGCTGGGAACAGTTGGACTAATTGTACTATCGGTATTCTTTTCGTGGATGTTTATTCTACCACTGCTGATCTTTATGCTAGTCGTAAATATTGATGCAATAATCCGCAAACGCAGCCTGCTTGTTGGCAAACTGGCCATGGTTATTAGCCTTATACAACTTTATGGCTATGGACTTGGGTTTATAAAAGGAGTTTGGGATACGATAACTGGAAAGAAAATTGGGAACTAGGATGTTAATGTAGAATGTAAGAAATAACATATAAGTCGAAATAAATAACCAACAACTCCCCAATCAACTCAATAACCTAATAACTCAATAACCTATTCTCTAACTAACTTAAAGCCAAAATGATTCCAAACCAACGAATAGTAGAACTTGCCGCTGAAGTTGGTTTTGATTCGTGTGGAGTTAGCGCTGCTATTGATTTGGTTGATGAGAAAGTGAATTTTGGGAATTGGATTTCCAAAGGATTTCATGCCGAAATGGATTATATGGCACGAAACTTTGAAATGCGGATGAACCCTACGCTAATTGTACCCAATGCAAAAACGGTTATTAGCGTTCTGCTCAGCTACAAACGCGAAGAAATTGCCATTCATACAAGCCCTCCTAAAATTTCGCGATACGCACTTGGCCCCGATTACCACGGAGTAATTAAAAATATGCTTTTTGAACTGATGAGTAAAATTCGGGATGAGTTTGGCATAGTGAATGGGCGAGCATTTGTGGATTCCGCACCAGTTCTGGAACGTGCCTGGGCAGTAAAAGCAGGATTAGGATGGATAGGAAAAAACTCGAATCTTATTAATTCACACTTAGGCTCCTACGTTTTTATTGGAGAGTTGATTTTGGATGTGGAAGTTGAGCCCTCAAACGTAACCATTCCAAACCGATGCGGGAACTGTACAAAATGTATCGATTCATGCCCAACTGGTGCCATAGTTGCACCTCAAACTATCGACTCTAACAAGTGCATTTCCTACCTCAACATTGAAAAAAAATCGCCGTTAACCGAACAAGAGTACTCAATGCTTAACGGCTGGTGCTTTGGCTGCGATACATGCCAGGAGGTTTGCCCATGGAACAAAAAAGCGGAAATCAAAAATCACAATCAACTCCAAAGCAAATTTTTGAATGAGTTAACAAGCGAACAACTATTGAACATGCCTGAAGATGAGTTTAACAGTTTGTTTAACAAAACCCCATTGATGCGCGCAGGATACTCAAAGGTGATTGATACTGCAAAAAGAACCTCGAGTAAAGGTTAATCTTTTTCCCTGAAAAAGTTCACACAAACTACCTATCGGTTACTTTTTTCCGATCCTTTAACTTGGTTATAAATTCGGCAAGCCTTTTGGCTCTGGTCTCCTCCTTTTTTGCAGACTCAATCCAAACAATATACTCCTTACGGTTGGTGTACGATAGGGTTTCGAAAAAATCCTTAGCATCCTTATTGTCATCGAGCAGCACCTGTGCATCGTGAGGAACTGAAACTGTCCGCTCCTGTGTATCCTTGGCGAGTTCTACGTTTACAGTATCGCCAAAAGTTTTGTTTATTTTCTTCCGAATAACTTTAGTTAACCCTAGCACATGGCATCCTTGCCCCATATTGGCCAAACTACCTCGATACTCAGCAACCCCATCGAAGGTTGCTACAACCTTTACCTGACCTTTTGTGCCAAATAACTGTTCGGTATCGAAAGGGAATTTCACATATGCTGCATCAATTCCCTTATTTTGCTCAATTACTGCTGTGAACTCTATTTTATCCATAAAATTGTTCATCAAAGATATACAACAGAAAACTACACCAAATTAACCAAAAATCATTCGACGAAACTAAACTTAATCAACAAAATAAACTAACTTAACCTCATAAATCAACCTAAAACCATAACCATGAATAGAACTAAACTAACCTACTTGATTTTATTTCTTTTTTTCGTTAGTGGCTGCACCCAGCACAAGGAAAAAACCGAAATAAAAATCCAACTATCCGAAGCAAGCTATATATACTCTTTATCGGGATACTCATCCGACTCCATATTCAACTTGGTATATGAGCAAACACTCAAGAACTACGATCCTACAAAAGAAGAGTTCCTTTCAACTTTTGAGAGAACAATCGCTGAATTGCAACCCGAATTTCTCCTAACCCCAATTTTTAATACCATTGAATTCAGGGATAGAATAAACTTCAACTCAACAAACCAGGAAATAATAAACGTTTTGAATGACGACATTAAGCAAGCAAAGCAGAAAACAATCGAAATCTTAAAGAAAAGGGTTGAGTTTGCCTTACCATCGAGTCTACTCAATAAAATTGAGGTTATTGTGAATGAATCCAACGAAAAAAACACGTTTACTCTTACAGTAAATAGGAAACTAGATAAAACCCAAATTACAACATTGCTTGAGAAAAGAGGAAACCTTGAGTTCTGGGAAACCTATGAGATTTCGTCTATTTGGGAATTCTTAAACAACGCCAACAACGAAACAAAAACCATTGCAAGCAGCACCAATAACAAATCGCTATTCGAAATTCTAAACCCTGCGATCTCATCCGATGGGCAATTGCTCCGTGGAGCACAAGTTGGAACTGCGCATATAAACGATACAGCTTTAATAAACCAATATTTGGCGATGAATAGCATTCGCGGAATGTTCCCAAGAGATTTAAAATTTATTTGGTCGACAAAAATACCCTATACCGACGAGGATTATGTTCAACTGTATGCCCTTAAAATCACCTCCCGCAGTGGCGAAGCCCCATTAACAAGCGAATGCATTGTGAATGCAAAAGCCGAAGAATCGAACTACCTAAGCGTACTGATGGAGATGAATGCCGAAGGTGCCAGAGTATGGCAAAGACTCACGGCCGAAAACATTGGACTGCAAATTGCCATTATACTTGACAATACTCTATACTCTGCGCCCTTTGTGCAATCTGAAATTGAATCGGGAAAATCGCAAATAACTGGCGATTTCACACTGGAGGAGGCCTCCAACTTAGCGGCCATTCTCAATGCTGGGTATATGCCAGGAATTACAGTTAAGGTTATTTCTGTTAACGAGTAATTTGCCATACAGGGTAAAATAACAAAGGGGAACGACTGTTCCCCTTTGTTGTGAGATACGGGATTGTTAATCACAAAAAATCCCTTAAAAATAATCCTTAACAATTGAAAAGTTATATTATCTCCAACAATATCCATAGTTATTCGACAAATCAAATCTACAAAATTTCCAACCCTAGTTATAACTAAACCTCAACACGATAT
>WBUV01000301.1 GCA_008933525.1 Bacteroidales bacterium
GTTTCTAATGGTGGCGCAAGTAGGTAGCAAAAGGCCTTTTTGTTGGAGCGTCCAACTCTTCCTCGTAATTGATGCAAATCGCTCAACCCAAACATTTGAGCGTTGTTGATTATTATTGTATTAGCATTGGAAATATCAAGTCCCGATTCAATTATGGAGGTCGACACTAAAACATCATAATCTCCATTAATAAAATCGAGCATTATCTTTTCAAGCTTAGCGGGTTCCATTTGCCCGTGAGCCACAGCGGTTTTTACTTTAGGACAGATTTTGTGAATCATTATCTGCACCTCAGCAATGTTCTGTACTCTATTATGTACAAAGAAAATCTGTCCGCCACGCGAAACTTCATACTCAATGGCCTCCTTTATTATATCTGTATTAAACGTGTGAAGTTCCGTTAATATTGGATGTCTATTGGGTGGAGGTGTGTTAATAATAGATAAATCGCGCGCTCCCATTAGCGAAAACTGTAGTGTTCTAGGAATAGGTGTAGCTGTCAGTGTAAGCGTATCGACATTAAGTTTTAGTTGTTTTAACTTTTCCTTTGCAGCAACGCCAAACTTTTGCTCCTCATCAACAACTAGCAACCCCAAATCCTTAAATTTTATGGAATCCTTAAGTAGTGAGTGTGTTCCAATAAGAATATCAATTTTACCTTCGGTGATTTTTTGGTGGATTTCGCGTTGCTGAGCGGCTGTTTTCATTCTGCTAACAAACTCAATATTGCAGGGCAAGTTTTTTAGCCTATTGCTGAACGTGCGGTAATGCTGTAATGCAAGAATTGTGGTGGGAACAAGAACGGCAACCTGCTTGCTGTCGGCAACCGCTTTGAATGCTGCTCTAACAGCAACTTCGGTTTTCCCAAAACCAACATCGCCGCAAACAAGCCTATCCATTGGTCTATCTAACTCCATATCCTCTTTAACAGCAGCAGTAGCCTTAACTTGGTCGGGAGTATCTTCGTAAATAAATGATGCCTCAAGTTCTTGCTGTAGATAACTGTCGGGTGAGAACTGGAAGCCCGACTGTGTCTTCCTTTTTGCGTAAAGCGCAATAAGATCTTTGGCAATATCCTTAATTTTACGCTTGGTATTCTGCTTTAGTTTTTGCCAAGCGCCAGAGCCCAGTTTGTATATTTTGGGTGATTCGGCATCTTTCCCTCTGTATTTTGAAATCTTATGAAGATTGTGGATGTTAACCAGTAGCGTGTCGTTATCCTGATACGTTAAGCGAATGGCTTCCTGCTTTTTACCATTCACAATGGTTGAAACTAATCCTCCAAAAACTCCTATTCCATGGTCGATATGCACCACGTAGTCGCCCGGCTGTAGGTTGATCAGTTCCTGCATTGTAATTGCATCGCGACGGCTAAACTCGTGCTTGAGTTTATACTTGTGGTAGCGGTCGAAAATTTGATGGTCGGTGTAGAAACAAATCCTCAAATTGTGGTCAACAAACCCCTCATGAATGGTTCCGGAGGTTGAAGTGTAAACCAGTTCCTTATTTATGGTGTGCAGAATATTTTCTAAACGCTCTAGCTGAGTTGGGTTATCGGCAAGAATATATGTGGTGTAACCTTTAAGTGTGTTTTCGTTAATATTTTCGGCAAGGAGTTCAAAGTTCTTGTTGAATGGGGGCTGAGGCGAAGTACTAAATTCTATATTTTGATTAGAGCGAAACAAGGGCTTAACTCCGAATTCAACGGTAGATTTTCCCTTTAGGCTATCCATAAAATCTTTGCCGGAGGCGTAGATTCTCGATAAATCCTGAGCGTTATTTTGAGATTCTTGGCTAATTATTGAGAATAGCTCATTTAGCCTGCCAATTATAATTTCAGGATTTTTGAGCCACACAATTGTGTTTTCCGGAAGAACTTCGGTAATCAGATTTTTTTGTTCATCATTCTCGATTTTCTCCTGTAAATTTGGCACAATAGCAATGGATTCCAGCAGTTCTTTGGAGAGTTGATCCTCCACATCGAAAGTTCTGATGGTTTCAACCTCATCGCCAAAAAAATCCAACCTGTAAGGGTTTGCCGATGAGAATGAGAATATATCAACAATACTACCTCGGATTGAGAATTGCCCTGGTTCGTAAACAAAATCAACTCGTTCAAAACCGTACTCGTGGAGTACGTCATTGATAAAATCGGGCGATATTTTCTCTCCTTTTTTTAAGTAAAGGCTATTCTTTTGAAGTTTATCAATTGTAACAACTTTCTCAAAAATGGCATCGGGATAAGTAATAATTATTGCCTGTTTGTTTGGGTTATCCCTTAGTGTTGGCAGTAAGTTTAAAACATCTGTACGTTGAATAATCGCCTCGGATAGGGTTTGCCCGTACTGAACCGATCGTTTATAGGACGAAGGGAAAAAATACGAAATGCCATCGGGCAGAATTCCCGATAAATCGTTGAATAGGTATGCCGCTTCCTCCTTATCGTTTACAATAATCACATTGGGAGCGCTTAACGATTGCGAAACGTTCGCAGCAACAAACGAAACCGAGGAACCTGAGAGTCCCTTTAAATATACACTCGCTGGCTTATTCTCAAGCAAAGTGCATAATTCTTTAGTTTTAGGGCTGCTGTATAGGTTTTGAAATATGTTTCTAAGATCTAGCAAGGTGTATTCTTTTTGAACAACTCGCAAAATTAATCAAATAATAAAACACCCCGACAAAATTGTCAGGGTGTTTTAGGTTAAGGGTTTGTAAAAGGGATGGGTTGTTAGTTTTGTCTACTCATATTTTTTAATGCACTCTTCAACTTTACTCACCATATTCGCGGAACCCACATAGAAAGGAACTCGTTGATGTAAAGATTCTGGCTTAATATCTAGAATGCGTTGTGTTCCATCAAAAGCACGGCCTCCTGCTTGTTCAGCAAGGAAAGCAATTGGGTTGCACTCGTATATTAACCGAAGTTTCCCTTTTGGTGCCGATGCTGTAGGTGGATAAAGGAAAATTCCACCCTTTAAAAGGTTTCGGTGAAAATCGGATACTAATGAACCAATATAACGTGCAGAGTAAGGTCTGTGCGTTTCTTTATCGTCGTGTTTGCAGTAATCTATGTAATCCTTTACGCCTTGAGGGAAACGACTGTAATTTCCTTCGTTGATCGAATAAATGCCTCCGTCCAAAGGTGTGTTGATGCTGTAGTTCGATAAGCAGAATTCTCCAATTGATGGGTCAAGGGTAAATCCATGAACACCGCGTCCAGTTGTGTATACAAGCATCGTGGACGATCCATAGATTACATATCCAGCGGCAACCTGTTTATTTCCAGGCTGAAGAAAATCTTCCATTGTGGCTTTCTCTCCACGAGGGCTAACGCGCCTATATACGCTGAAAATAGTTCCAATCGAAACGTTTACGTCGATGTTAGATGAACCGTCGAGGGGATCCATACAGAATATATAGTTACCATCTTTCGATAAATCATCATCCCAAGTAATGATTTCTTGATCCTCCTCCGATGCAACACCACAGCACTCGCGGCTATTTTTTAATGCTTGAATTAGTTGCCAATTCGAGAATAGGTCTAATTTTTTTTGGTCTTCACCTTGTACATTAACATTTCCTGCTTCTCCTAGGATATCAACCAAACCAGCTTTATTAACTTTCTTGTTGATTAGCTTCGCTGCAACGCCAACGTGATAGAGCAAGCGTGTAAACTCTCCTGTTGCATAAGGAATATCGGCTTGTCGTTCTATTAAGAACTGTGTAAGTGTTTTTACGTTATAACCTTGCATAAACCGAGTTAAATTTCTGGTTCAATTCAGTGGCCAAAGGTAGCCATTTTGTCTAAATCCCAAAAATAAAGATACTAAAAATTCCAAATTTAAAACGTTTGCGCTCGTGTTTGATGATAATATTTGATTTGTTTTAAAAAAGAATCCCTTGAATATTGGAGGGTTCAAAACAATGATTTAAGTTTGAAGTAAATTTTTCGAAAAATGAGCAATTCAGCAATCCGTGTTTTTAAATTTGGCGGTGCCTCTGTAAAATCGGCCGAGGGAATTAAAAATTTAGCAACCATTGTGCGAAAGTTTTCCCAGGATAAGGTTGTGGTTGTGGTGTCGGCAATGGGAAAAACTACAAACGCGCTGGAACGAATTCTTGCTGCTTACCTGAATTCCGATAGTTCAATTAGTTCAGAATTAGAAGCCTTGAAAAATTATCACTATAGCGTAGTTCATGGTTTAATAGGTGAAGATAGACACCATCTTATGTATGCAGAACTGGATCGGCTTTTTTCTGAGTTGACTCGACGATTAGAGCAGAAGCCTGCTGAGGGTTACGATTTTTGTTACGATCAAATTGTGTCGTTTGGTGAATTGCTTGCAACTAAAATTGTAAGTATATACCTTAACCATGTTAGCATTACAAACCGATGGGTTGATGCAAGAGCATGCATTCAGTCCGACAATTCTTACCGCGAGGGTATTATTGATTTTACCACATCCAAATACCTTTGCCAAAAGGCATTCAACTTTGAAGGTGAAAATCTATAT
>WBUV01000302.1 GCA_008933525.1 Bacteroidales bacterium
GGATTATTTGCAGTATTTGCAATGATACTCGCTCGTATTGCTGGCGGTTGGGGACCAATAGGTGTGGCAGTGCAAAGCGTTGGAGCTCAAATTGAGGCAATTTCGTGGATGACAGCATCAGGCTTTTCAACGGCTTTAGCAAGTTTTGTTGGACAAAACTATGGAGCAAAGAACTTTAAAAGGATTCGATTAGGATACTACAGAACACTAGGAATAACAATGTCAATCGGTTTAGTAACATCGTTACTATTTATAGTGTTTGGCGAATCTATATTTGGACTTTTTATTCCTGAACCACAAGCTATGGTTGAAGGGGGAATATACTTGCGGATTCTAGGCTTTTCGCAACTATTTATGATACTCGAGATTACAACCGCTGGAGCATTTAACGGAATGGGGAAAACATTGCCACCCTCAATAACAGGCATTTTGCTGAATGGTTTACGTATTCCAATGGCATTAGGTTTAGCTGCAGCAATTGGCTTAAGCGGTGTTTGGTGGAGCATTACCATATCGAGTTGGTTAAAAGGTATAGTTCTCTTTGTATGGTTTGCAATAATGTTGCTTAAACTGCCTATTATTAGGGAAAAATACAGTTTACCACAAAAACTCTTCTTCCATATTGTTCCCAACAGAACCCGTCAGCAATTTTTTGATGGGTGTTGCGATTAGTTTGAAATTTTGGATAATCATCTCTGATTTTTAAACCATTCCTATCCAAAATTGTTAATGATATCAAAACAACTAAATCACTGAAAACAATGAAATATCTAACATTTATTTTAGTTTTTGCATTCTCAGTTAGTGCAATGGCTCAAACCAAAACCTTACACGACTTTACAGTAAAAAATATTGATGGTAGCGATTTTAAACTATCACAGCTTAAAGGCAAGAAAGTGATGGTGGTTAACGTAGCCTCAAAGTGCGGATTAACACCACAGTACGAAGAACTACAGGCTCTTTACGAGAAGTATAAGGATAAGAACTTTGCAATTGTTGGTTTCCCTGCCAATAACTTTATGAGTCAGGAACCTGGCACCAATGCAGAAATTAAGGAGTTTTGCACTTCAAAGTTTGGTGTTACATTTCCTATGATGGAGAAAATTTCAGTTAAAGGTTCTGATATACATCCTTTGTATACATGGTTAACCCAAAAGGGTCAAAACGGAGTAATGGATAGTGAGGTAAAGTGGAATTTCCAAAAATATCTGATTGATGAGAATGGTAAATTGGTAGATTTTATCCCTCCTCGCGATAAACCAAATTCTGAAAAAGTAATTAAGTGGCTTGAAGGGAAATAAATACTCATAGAACACAGATGACACAATTTGAACAGATTTAAATCTGCGATAATTTGTGTCATCCGTGTTATTTGTGTTCTATAAAATCACTTCTTAAGCCTATCCTTTTCGCCTTTATACTTGCCATTGGCCAATTCAACAGTCATCAGGAATCCAAGTCTGGCAATTTTTTCAACTAATTCCTTATTAATAGTCTCAGCCTTATCTGTCGTTTGATGTAAGTACTTATAACCGCCCGATGTATTGAAGTATAACGTAGATATCCCTACTTTATAAAATGCCTCAGCATCAGCACCACCGCCGCCAAAGGTCTTTCGGGAAAGAAGTTTAGTGTGCTTTTTATCGAATTGTTTTGCCTTTTTCCAGAGTTTAGGATAACTCCACTTACCTCCAATTGCAATACTATCGCCTTGTCCAACGCAATCGAAATTCATCATTGCAACTGTCTTGGATAAATCAATCGGCGAGTTGGCCACAAAATACTTCGAGCCTTTAAGTCCATTTTCTTCCGAAGAGAATGCTACAAAAATCACAGAACGTTTGAGTTTAACCTCGGATTTTTTTATGGCCTCTGCAATAGCAATTAAAGTTGCAACTCCTGAAGCATTATCGTCGGCACCAGGGAAAAACAAACTCTCCGTTTGAAAGCCTACGTGGTCCAAATGTGCGCCAAGCACAACAAATTCACTTTTTAATTTAGGGTCGCTACCTTCTATAAATCCTACTACATTGGCGGTTTGTTTCTCAGGGATATAATCGGTTTCAACGTTAATCATCAGCCATTTTCCTGTTTCAATAGAGTGGGGAGCCTTATCCTTGTTAATGAGTTCATAGTACTCAAGCGGTTTCATAGGTAGTTCTGCAAAAATTGAATCGGTAACGCTGGTACTTGCTTGTAACATTGGGAAATCTAGAATATGAGGGAGGTTTCCGCAAGCAGTGCTTCCATATATCATTGTATTTGGAAACATTTTAGGCTCACCAATTATTATCAAAGCCTTGGCTCCTAGGTCTTTTGCAATTCTTGCCTTTGCTCGTGGTGATATATCGCCCCAACTTCCGTTTTTCGCTTTCCACGATGGTGCAGTTTTAAAGACCATTACTATCTTATCCTTCACATCTATGCTCCGGTAGTCGTTATACTCATCATTTTTAATTCCAAAGCCAGCAAAAACAACTTCACCCTTAATAACTCCAGCACCAGTAAAACCTCTACAGGTAAAATCCTCGCCAAGTTTGAAGAAATGAAAGGCTCGTCCATTATTATCCATTAAAAGCAATTGAGCCTTTTTGATAATATTTACCTCTTCGTTAAAGTACTGTAGCATACTGGGTTGGTTTATTGGCTTGACCCCAGCATTTTTAAGCCTAGTCGCCACATATCGTGCGGCTTGGTCGTACTCGGCCGTTCCTGGTAAGCGACCTTTAAACCGACTCGATGATAAGTAACCAATTGTCTGTACTATATCCTCGGATTTTATAGTATTTAATCCGTTATCAACTGTCTTTTGAGAGTATAAATAGAGTGGATTAAACCACATTAATAATAAGACAGATACTGTAAACCTCATAATCCTTAATTTATTCCCTAAAAATAGGAATTCAAATTGTAATGGTTAACAAATCTGCTTATTTTTGTAAAAACCGTTACTGTTATGGCAAATTTATTTGATAATCCAGAGTTGTATTCCTATGTAGTTCTTCCTATTCTGATTTTTTTTGCCCGTATTTGCGACGTGACTATTGGTACACTAAGAATTATTTTTGTATCGAAAGGACAGAAGAACATTGCGCCATTCCTTGGTTTTTTTGAGGTTTTTATCTGGATTGTGGCTATTAGCCAAATAATGAAAGGTGCAAGTAATATATACTGCTATTTGGGATATGCCGCTGGTTTTGCAACCGGAAACTATGTAGGTATGCTAGTTGAAGAGAGGCTTGCCGTAGGAAACTTGTTGGTTAGAATTATTACAACAAAAGATGGAGTTAAGTTAGTGAAACTCTTGAGTTCCAAGGGGCATGGTGCAACATCGTTTAGTGCCGAGGGCTCAATGGGAAACGTAAATATTGTTTACTCAGTGGTTAATCGAAAAAATATGGGAGAGATACAGCAAATTCTTAACGATTATGATCCAAAACTATTCTATACCCTAGAGGATATCCGTAAAGTAAACGCTGGAATTTTTCCCGAAAAGATGGCATCGTCATTATCTCCTTTGATGCGCTGGAGGAAGGGAAAGTAATTGTTGGTAATTTAGATAATAAGAGAATAGGATATTTGGAGAATAAGTGAACATAACGCGGAACATATAGTTTGCCGTAAACTCAATAACCTATTAACTAAATAACTTAAAAACCCACCTTACCTGACAAAATGTGGCATCTCCACTGGCAGTTCAATTGAAAACTCCACCATTCCTGCAACTTCATCGTTTTGATGCCAAGGAGTTTGGTAAATCAACTTTTTTATTCCGTTTTTCTCAATTGTATAGGTGTTTGACTCGTTGTTGTTCATCAATCGATGAATGATTTCAACAGAATGTGGGCTATGACAATCGAATAAACTCTTTCCAATCAAATCCTTACCGCCCCATTTTTCAAAAGTGCGTTGCGATTTCTCATTCATATACAGAATAATACCATTCCTGTCGCATACAGTTATGGCGCAATTCAAACTTTTAGCCCAATCTGGAGTATTGTACATAATCGTAATCTTTTTGCAAATCTATAAATAGTAAGCGAATTCTTAATTCTAAATCACTACTGTCCGACAAAATTAAATTTTAACCACTGAAGTGGTTTATTCCAAAGGCTTTTAATGAGATTTCGCTCCGCTGGAGCTTACTTTTGTGGATGTTCGTATTTGCTATAAATATGCCGCAGCTCTGCTGCTAATTACTAGCCGCTTAGCGGCAAAATATTTGTAGATAAGCCAATTAGATTCCGGCAATTAAGCTACAGAGTAGCGTAATTTTTAATTCATAGAAGAACAAAAATTTTATCGGACAATAATGATTCTAAATTCCGATTTCTCCTTTTTTTAATATCTTGCAACTTCCTAAAATCAGATACTCCAATGAAAGCAAAGAATGTAAAATCAACTCGCACACCTATTTACCGCGATGCAGGTTTTTTACTTGGCGATATTCCCACAATGAAAAAGGCGTTTGCCGACGAGGTTGGTCATCCAATCAATCCAGACCTATATAT
>WBUV01000303.1 GCA_008933525.1 Bacteroidales bacterium
CCATTAACTGTTACCGTAAATCCAAAGCCTTCATTGATTTTAAATAGTCCTGCAGCAGTTTGCGAACCATTAACGGTAGACTTAACAACCGAGGCTATTACCAATGGCTCAACTTCGGGATTACAATTCTCCTACTGGACCGATGCGAATGCAACCGTTTCATATTTAACACCTGCAACTGCATCAACCGGAAATTACTACATAAAAGGAGTTGACTCGAATGGCTGTTCAAGTATTTCTGGTCCATTAACTGTTACTGTAAATCCAAAACCATCGGTGGTTTTAACTAATCCATCACCTGTGGTATATCCAGCAACGGTTGGTATAACCAATACTGCAATCACTTTTGGCTCCACAGAGGGATTGATTTATAGTTACTGGTTAGATTCCGATGCTACTTTAATTTATGCAACGCCTCAAACAGCAACCGCTGGCGATTACTTTATTAAAGGTACTGTTGATTTAACTGGATGCTATACAATTGCTGGTCCGCTAACAGTTACAATAACCACTAGCGATAATATTGATTTGTTTGATCAAATAAAAGTATATTCGTACGACAAGAATATAGTTTTTGAAAATTGCGCAGAGAATTCAATCGTATCAATTTACGATATCACGGGCAAGAATATTTATAATGGGATGGTGAAATCAAGAAAAGAGACTGTTCCTTTTAACTTTAATACAGGAATTTATATTGTAAATGTTCGAAGTGCCCAGAATGTTAAATCTTTTAAAGTGTTATTACGTTAATGAATAATAAGGATTCTTCTAGTCAAAGCAAGGTGATAAAGAAACCTTGGAGTAAACCAAAGTTGTATTCTGGTAAAGGTATTGGATTTTTGGGCCTTGGTTATGTTCAATCGTCGACGGGACCTTACGGTACACCTAGTTAGCATTAAACTCAACCCTATAGCATAAAAAAGTCCTCTGATAAACTCAGAGGACTTTTTTTGATTTTGGATTAGTTCTATATGATCAACATCGCATCGCCATAGGTTCCAAAGCGATATTTTTCCTTGATAGCAACCTTGTAAGCCTCAAAAAGTAAGTCGTAACCTGCAAAAGCAGAAACCATCATTAGCAGTGTTGAAAGAGGTAGATGAAAGTTTGTGATCAGCATATTGGGTACGCTAAAATCGTATGGGGGGAAAATAAACTTATTTGTCCAACCGCTATATGGTTTTAAATAACCATCGGTAGTCACAGAACTTTCCAATGTTCTAAGTACGGTAGTTCCAACCGCACAAATATTCTTTCTATTCTGTTTAGCAGCATTAACAATATCCACAGCATCCGTAGGGATGGAAATTTGCTCGGAATCCATTTTGTGCTTGGTTAAGTCTTCCACATCAACAGTACGAAAATTACCAAGTCCAACATGTAGAGTTATTTCGGCAAAGTTCAAGCCCTTAATTTCGAGGCGCTTGAGTAGTTGTTTGCTGAAGTGTAAGCCTGCGGTAGGAGCAGCAACAGCACCTTCGTGCTTAGCGTAAACAGTTTGGTAGCGCTCGCGGTCCTCTTCAATTACCTCGCGACGAATAAATTTTGGCAGTGGAGTTTCGCCTAATCGGTAAAGTGTATCTTTGAATTCATCGTAGGAGCCATCGAATAGAAAGCGTAAAGTTCTTCCTCTGCTTGTAGTATTGTCGATTACCTCAGCAACTAATACATCGTCCTCGCCAAAGTAAAGTTTATTCCCAATTCTGATTTTACGGGCAGGGTCAACCAAAACATCCCATAGGCGTTGCTCTTTGTTAAGCTCTCTAAGCAGAAAAACCTCAATTTCGGCACCGGTTTTCTCTTTGTTGCCATAAAGACGAGCAGGAAAAACCTTGGTGTTGTTGAATACTAAAACATCGTCCTCATTAAAATATTCAATAATGTCCTTAAAAATGCGGTGTTCAATCTGCTTAGTCTTTCTGTTAATCACCATCAATCGGGATTCGTCACGGTTCTCGGTAGGATGCTTTGCGATAAGCTCCTGTGGCAGATTGTACTTGTACTGCGATAGCTTCATTTTATTTTATGTATTAAGTTTCTTTCTAAAACCACAATAAACACTAGCCTTCAAAGGTGAAGTTAGGTCTAATGTTAATAAAATTAAGAGGTTGCAAATTTAGTGTATAATTTTAAAGACTGCACATCTTATACGCACAATTTTAGAGTTGGTTACATAGAGCTGAAAATTTTTTTTCCAATTCTTCAATTGTTATGGCATTGCTAATATTAAACTCTCCACTGGCAGTTCTTCTTAGTTGAATAAGATGAGCGCCAGAATTAAGTGCAGTTCCAATATCGCGGGCAATGGATCGGATGTAAGTTCCCTTGCTACAGCTAATTTTGAGTTCTAAATTAGGCATTTGGAAACTTAAAACCTCCATGCTGAATATCTCAATTGGGACAGGTTTAAGCTCCATTTCAACTCCTTTTCGGGCATATTTGTAAGCGCGTTTTCCATCAACGAATTTAGCGGAAAATAAAGGCGGGATTTGATTCTGTGGCCCAATAAATTTTTCGATAATAGAATCCACCAATTCTCTTGTAATATGTTCAACTGGGTATTGCTTATCGGGTTGTGTTTCCAGATCGAACGATGGTGTTGTTTCTCCTAGTTTTATGGTTGCGATGTACTCTTTCCTTTGCACCATCAAGTCGTTGATAGTTTTAGTCGCTTTTCCGGTACAAACAATAAGTAACCCAGTGGCTAGCGGATCCAGGGTGCCAGCATGTCCAATTTTTATGCTTTTGTCACCAGTTGCCCTGCGAACAAGCACTTTTAGTTTCCCTACAACATTAAACGATGTCCAAGTATATGGCTTATCTATAAGGAAGATAGCGCCTTCCTTTAGATTATTTGTGGTATTTATTTCCATTATAGGGCAAAAATAATTGCAGTTAATCCCACAATTGCACAGTAAATGGCAAACCAGATAAGATTTCCTTTTCGAACCAATTTTACCATCCAGCTACAAGCAAAGTATCCGGAAACGAATGCTGCAATAAATCCTGCGATAACTGGCATAATATCAATTGTTCCAAATTCGCCTTTGGCAAAGTCGAGGAATGCCGCGCCTAAAATTGGTATTATAACCATTAGGAATGAGAATTTGGCTACTTCGTCGCGATGTTTACCAAGTATTAGCCCTGTTGAAATTGTTGAGCCAGAGCGACTAAGGCCAGGAAGTACAGCAATGGCTTGAGCAATTCCAATAATAAATGAGTCGCGGTAGGTAATTGGCTTTGTATTTTCTCGTTGTAAGTATTTGCTTAATGTAAGTAGAGTTGCGGTTACCAGAAGCATTGCTCCAACTATAAGTAAACTACCGTCGAATAATTTTTCAACCTCATCCTTTAGGAAGATACCGACAAAGAGTACAGGAATAGTGGAGAGTAATATTTTGAGAACAAATTTGGTCTCAAGGTTCATTTTAAACTTGAAAAATCCTGTAAGTAGTTCCATTATATCTTTACGGAAGACAACCATCGTGCTTAGTACGGTAGCAGCATGCACCGCAACTGTAAATTCGATACTCTCCTTAACATCTACACCTAAAATGGCTTTACCCAACTCAATATGCCCGCTACTGCTAACCGGTAAAAACTCAGTTAATCCTTGAATTAATCCAAGGATTATTGCTTCAATTATTGTCATGAGTTACTTAGTTTGAATTCTTTATTTCTTTGGTCTTTTCATTATGGCATAAATCTCAAAGGCGAATCCAAAAAGGACTACAATGGGAGCCAAGGTTATTCTACGAAAGCTAAAAATATCCTCGCTAAAAACATTAGGATCTTTAGATCCTCCGCCAGCCATTAGGATGAATCCCAGCACAATAATTCCAAAGCCAATTAGGAGTAGTTTGTAGTTTTCTCTGCCTAAAGCAAATTTACCCTCGTTCTGTGGCGTTGCGGTTGTTTTGTTTACTTGTTTCGACATGGTTATATCAGATTTTCAATTTTTTAATAGTAAAGATCGTCAGTTGTGAGACGTAAAAACTTATTTACAGCAAAAAATGTTGCCAAAAGATTGATAAATACCCCAATAACTGTAATACCGGCAAATATACCAACAATATAAATTGGGTCAACAATAAGTAGAATGTCGGCTATTTCCTTTTTAATCCCGTATATCATGGCTGTAAGCATTGCAATGGCAATAACGGATGCATACATTCCGTGAAGAATGCTTTTCAGCAGGAAGGGTTTTCGGATAAAACCCCAGGTAGCTCCAACCAATTTCATTGTATTTATGATGAATCGTTTGGAGTAAACCGATAATCGAATAGTATTATTAATTAGTACAAGCGCAATGAACATTAACAGTGCATTGAATACAAGAATTATAAAGCTAACTCGGCTAACGTTTTCGTTTACGAGGGTTACTAAAGGTTTTTGGTAGTCAACTTCCTTTATTTGACTAAACTGGGTGAGCCACTTTTCAATTTTGGCAATACTGTCGCTATTGGCATAGTTGGCTTTTAGCCTCATGTCTATATAGGCC
>WBUV01000304.1 GCA_008933525.1 Bacteroidales bacterium
CTGTACATGCAGTAAAGGCAAGCAACAAACCTAATGTATATATTATCTTTCTCATAATCATTTAGCTATTTAGAATTTAACATCTATACCAAAAGTGAATGTTCTTGTTTTTGGGTATACATCGTACTGGTCGATACCAAACTCAAGACCTGTATACGACATTTCAGGATCTAGACCAGTGTAATTAGTGAATGTGTATAAGTTATTAGAACTAACGTAAATTCTTAACTTTTTGATCCACTTATTCTTCGCAGTGTTGAAGTTATAACCCAACGAAATATTGTCTATCTTAATAAATGAAGCATTCTCAAGGTAGTAGTCGCTAATTTTTGGAGAATCAGTTAAGCCTCTATCAATTTCATCGAGTACCTCTTTAAGTGCATTAAGTGTAGGTAATATTTGAGGATTAGAGAATACCATTCTAGTGGAGTTAATCACTTTGTTTCCGAACGCTCCACGTATAGCTATATTCAAATCGAAATTTTTGTATGTAAAGAAGTTTGACCAACCAAGTGTAAAGCGAGGCTGTGCTTGGCCTACAATTCTGCGTTCAGCCAAATTTATATCGCGGGTAACACCACCTGCTGCTGTGTAGAAAAGAAATTTTCCATCTTGCGATAAGCCTGCGTAGCGGGGCATGTAGAATGTGCCAATTTCTTCGCCTTCCATCAGGTATTGTGTCCAGTTTTGAGCACCAACTAAACCTCTACCGCTTAACCAAAGTCTTTTTTTATCGCCTTCGGACCAGTAAAAACCATTGCCTGATAATTTTGCTAATTTCTGCTTATTAGTTGCAAAGTTTACAATGGTACGCCATTTAAAGTTCGACTTATCGATTGCAAATCCTTCGATACTAAACTCAAATCCTTTATTGTCAATTTGGCCAGCATTAGCCCATGTATTGGGTAGTGCGTTTGGTGGAACAGGAACAGCATAGCTAGCCAATAGATCGTAAGTTGATTTTACGTAATACTCAATAGATCCTTGAATTCTGTTATTTAAAAGGGCATAGTCCAATCCAAAATTGACCTCTCTGTTTTCCTCCCACTTTAAGTCAGGGTTTGCATTATGCGATATGCTGAAATTAATTGCATCTTCACCAGTTTCAAAGTTAGGAGCAGTTCCGTTAGGAAAAGCATACATGATATCGTTGAATGCTCCAATCTCTTGATTACCAGTTAAACCAAAACTAACACGGAGTTTTAATTGGTTAATCGCGTCAACATTCTCAAGGAACGATTCCTTTTTAGCATCCCAAGCAACTGAACCCGATGGGAATAGACCCCATTCGTTGTTCTTTCCAAACTTTGATGAACCATCTCTACGAACGGTACCAGTAACATAGTACTTCGACTGGTAGTTGTATGTAACCCTACCAAAGAAAGAAATTAATCTATTCGAATTTCTCCACGATCCTATGTCGCCTACGTTAACATTATTCAAATGTCCAAGATTGTTTGATTTTAGGTAATTCGAAAGTGCATCGCGACCCTGAGCGGATAACCCAGAATATGCATCTTCCTGGAATGAATAACCTCCTAAAACATTGACGTTATGTGTATCGTCTATTGATTTATTGTACGAAATGGTGGTTTCAAGTATTTTGGACTCTGCATTAGTATAACTTCTACGACCAAAGCCTGCAGTTCCTCCTGCATATAAATTAGTTGGTTCGTAGTAGAACGATTCACTATCGCTTCTCAAATAGTTAAAGCTGGTACTTGCAACTAACCCTTCAATAATTTCAAAACTTAACTTTGATGATCCAAAGTAGTATTTTGCATCGCGTTCATTTTGGATCAACTTAGCAATTGCAACTGGGTTGTTATAGTTAAAATCGCGCTGAAATTCGAAATGCCCTAAATTTTTATCTTGATGATAATTACTGTAAGGAGTACCTGGAATATAAGCACCTTCTCTGTATGGATAAACTGGATCGGTGGGGTTGCGTTGGTACATTTGGTATAAAATATTTGATGAACCCATACCATCGCCATAGTTTACGTAGTAGTTATTCTCAAAAGTTCCTGCAACCGAAGCATCAACTGTGAGTTTGTTGTTTAGTGCTTTCTGAGTTAAGCTAAGTCTTGCTATGTTACGCTTTTTATTGCTACCAATTATAATACCTTGGTTATCCATATGGTTGAACGATAACCTGTATGATAGATTTTCAATAGAGTTCGAAACCGCTACGTTGTGTGATTGCGATAATCCTGTTCTGAAGATTTCATCCTGCCAGTTAGTGTTTGCTCCGTTATCGGCAAATGAAGTTAAACCTTTGTCTTGAACATATTTTCTTATATCGCTGGCATCCAAGAATTCCAAACGCTTGCTGGTTTGATCAAACGAAAGATAGGTGTTGTAATCAATAACAGCAACTCCGCCTTTTTGAGCTTTTTTGGTTGTAATAATAATTACACCATTCGAAGCTCTAGAACCATAAATTGCTCCCGATGAAGCATCTTTTAGGATGTTGAAAGACTCAATGTCTTCTGGTGCAATTGTTGTTGGATCGGCACCAGGAACACCATCAATAACATATAATGGTTGAGTGCTCGACGAAAAACCTGCTGCTCCACGAATTTGAACTGCAAATCCAGAGTTGGGGTCACCTCCCTTTTTCGAAATATTTACACCGGCAACCTTTCCTTGCATTGCTTGGATTGGATCTGTAAGAACACCTCTGTTTAAATCTTCCGCTTTTACGTTTACAACAGCTCCTGTTTTATCGCTCTTTTTCTGAACTCCATAACCGATTACAATTACTTCGTCGATTTGTTGAGTCTCTTCCTGAAGGGTTATCTCTATTCTTGCCTGTCCATTAACAGGTACTTCCTGTGTTTTGTAACCCAAAAAGGAAAAAACCAAAGTGCCTGTAACTGGACTTTTAATTGAGAAATTACCATCAATATCAGTTATTGTACCTATTGTGGTGCCTTTAACAACAACTGATACTCCTATCATTGGAGTGTTGTCCTTGGAATCAATTACTTTTCCGGACACCTGTATATCTTGCGAGTATGCCTCTGTAAACAGGAGCATCACTGCAAAAAGCAGAAATCCTTTAAGTACTTTTTTACCTATATTCATAACTTTATTCGGTTTAAGTTGTGTTTTAACTATTTATGATTTGTTAATTTATCTAAAATTACTTGCACAATTAACGAAAATTTAAAGTTTTAATAGCTAAAAATCAAGGACTAAGCCTTAAAAAAATCCGCAAACGATACCGCAATCGTTTGAAATCTGGATTCTTTTTTATAGATTTAGGCCGATTGCATTTGCTTCGACTTTTTTTATATTTTAGCAGACCTTTTACAAACTAGGAACACTCTATAATCAGGAATGTTTAAATTGATAATATACAATGAAATCTAATCAGATTACAATTAAGGATATCGCTAGAGAATTAGGTATAAGCCCATCAACGGTTTCCAGAGCCTTAAAGGATCATCCGGATATTAGCCAGGAAACCAAACGTGTTGTTAATGAGCTTGCCACAAAGTACAACTATAAGCCAAATATTATTGCTTTAAGCTTAAGGAGCCAGAGGAGTAATGTTATTGGTGTTGTCATTCCTGAGATTGTTCATTACTTTTTTTCATCTGTAATAAGTGGTGTAGAGGAAGTTGCCAATGCGCACGGATACAGTGTGATGATTAGCCAGTCGGGCGAGGATTTTAACCGTGAGGTTGCTGCCTGCGATGTTTTCCTTAATAGTATTATCGATGGTATTTTGGTTTCTGTTTCTAAGGAGACTAACGATTATAGTCACTTTCGTAAATTTGAAGATGAGGGAATTCCCATAGTTTTTTTTGATCGTATTATTGAGGAAATTCATTCCGATAGAGTGGTAATCGATGATTTTGATGGAGCCTATCAGGCCACAGAGCATCTGATTATCCAAGGACGACGTAAAATAGTCCATTTTTCTGGCCCACAGAATCGATTAATTGGACAAAATCGCCTTAACGGTTACCTTAAAGCTATGCGCGATAATGGAGTTGTGATTGACGAAAAGTTGATTATCCATTGCGATACATTCCAATCTGCTCTTGTTGAAACTCAAAAACTGATAGATAGCGGCCTTAAGTTCGATTCCATTTTTACTGTAAATGATTTTACTGCTGCTGGTGTTATTAAGATTCTAACCCGAAACGGAATCCGAATTCCTCAGGATGTGTCGGTTGTTGGTTTTGGCGACGACCAAACCTCCATGATGGTTGAACCAACCCTTACAACCGTTAGCCAACCCGGTTACGAAATGGGTAAAAAAGCAATGGAGCAGTTAATTCGAAGAATTACACAAACCCGACAGGATCCCCCCGTAACCGAAATTTTAAAAACTCAGCTAATTGTTAGAGAGTCGTCAAAAATAAGATAGTCAGTATTTTAGATAAATGTAAAGACACCTTTATTATATAAGGTGTCTTTTTTTTGCAACTAATTAAACCAATGGTTAACTTATAACTCATATTAACTGAGTATAT
>WBUV01000305.1 GCA_008933525.1 Bacteroidales bacterium
CATAAATACTCAAATAATTTAAGTACCTCGAAGGACTTATCTCCCCATTTTTTGCAGCCTCAACAACCGCACAACCCGGCTCGTGAATATGAGTACAGTTATAGTACTTGCACTCCGAGGAGAGTTTAAATATTTCTGGAAAGAAATGGTACAGCTCATTTTTCTCAATATCAATCAAACCAAAACCTTTAATTCCTGGTGTATCAATTATATACCCACCAAAACTTAACTCAAAAATTTCGCTGAAGGTTGTGGTATGCTTCCCGGTAAGATGCGCTGAGGAGATATTATTGGTTCTCAAGTTTAGTTTTGGTTCCACAGTGTTTACAAGAGTTGATTTACCTACTCCCGAATTGCCCGATATCAAACTTGTTTTACCTTGTATCAACTCGCGGAACAAGTTCATATTGTAACCAGTCTGTGCCGAAACAATTAAGCATTTGTATCCTATTGACTCGTAGATTGATATGTACTGATTTAGTTTATCAATGCCTGCGTCGGTTAGTATATCAACCTTATTAAAAACAATAACCGCAGGAATTGAGTAAGCCTCGGCTGTCACCAAATAACGATCTATAAAACCAAGCTGTGTTTCAGGAAACTCAATGGTAACAACAAGTACCGCTTGGTCAAGGTTGGCTGCAATAATATGCGATTCGCGCGAAAGGTTGGTCGATTTTCGAATGATATAATTTTTGCGGTCATTAACGGCAGTAATTACCCCGGAATTTTTATCGTTCAACTCCACCTGTACAATATCACCCACGGTAACAGGATTTGTGGTTTTAACACCCTTTAAACGAAGTTTTCCGCGTATTGTGCAGTCCACAATATCGCCATTGGGTATTTTAACCCTATAGTGACTGCCTGTTGTTTTTAAAACTAAACCCGTTTCCATTTAATAGTTATCTACCCACAAAAATAAACTAATTGTGATTTGAATACCTAAAATGATTCTTAAACTCTACAAAAATGCAGTAGAATTTGAAAACAGAAAATGGAGGACCTAGTTAAGAATATTTTTGTTTTCGATATGATTTGTTAATTAAAGACTGTAAGTCAAAAATAAAAAGAATAAACGAAATGTGTTTACAGGAGTTTAAACACATGCGAAGGACAGTTCCCGCACGAATCCGTTACAATATCCAAAACTTCGATTGGAACCGTTACTTTAAGTGTTTGTTCCTTTGTATTGATAAATTCCTTTGTAGTTATCTTTCCATCGTAAGGCGAAATAACCCAAAAGTTATGCTCCATCGATAAACAATAACCGCAACCAATGCATCGGTTGCGGTTCACTGTTATAATCTTTGATTTGCCGGTGTAATTCATCAACCTACGTGTTGATTTAACAGGCTGTTTATTTTGTTCAGTACCAACTCGGGAGTAATCCTGTTTAAGCAGGCATAATCCTTGCGGAAGCATGGTTTGTTTCCGTAAACCGAGCAGGGTCTGCAGTTTAAGTCTATCTGAACAGCATTCTCGGGATTTTGCTTCCAACCATAAAAACCTGCGTATGGATGTGTTGCTCCCCAAACACTAACCACGGGAGTGTTTACCAGCGATGCAAAGTGCATATTGGCAGAATCCATACAAACTAAAACATCGAGGTTGGAGATTATCTGAAGTTCATCGGAAATGCTGTACTTACGAGCAATTGATACAGTATTGGGGTATTTCTTTGCCCATCCCTCAAGCAGTTCTTTTTCCTTTCCACCGCCGCCAATAAGTATTATTTTGTTGGTTTTATGAGATGATAATTGCTCCAAAACTTTCTCCATCAACTCCAATGGATAAATTTTGCCCTTATGCTTGGCGAAGGGAGCAATACCAATCCAGTTGCCTTCCTTGTAGCCCAAATCAATAGATATTCCGTTTGATAATCGAGCTTCGCGGAAAAAGTAATCGAAACTATCATCGACCTCAAGGTTTAGTTTTCGGAAAACATCGGCGTAGCGCTCGAAGGTAGATTTTAACTCAACCAACTGTTTGTTTTTTTCGCGGCATAGTTCTCGTTTTTCCTTGCGTCCTTTGTCAATTTTTACTACTCTAATGCCATTTAATCGGAATAGAGTTCTGATAAACTTACTGCGAATTACATCGTGTAAATCGGCAACAGCATCATAACTGTCTAGACGTTTAAGGTCGTTGAATAATCGGAACAGCCCAAAAATTCCCTTGTGGCGTTTTTTTGTGTCGACTTCAAAGAAAAGTACACCCGGAATTTGGTCAACAATATCGCGGGCAAAACCCTGCGATACCAATGTTACCTGAACATTTGGGTTGTTCTGAGTAACCGACCAGATAGAGGGTACAGTCATAGCAACATCGCCAATGGCGCTGAGACGTATTGCTAAAACCTTTTGAGGTACTTTATTTTTTGTTTTGTTGGGCATAAAGCACTGGATTCAACGATGGGTCGTTGTACATCTTCATTTGCTTGTATACTTTCATATATTTTTTACCCGACTCTATATCGCTTAAAAGCTGTTCGATAGCCGATGAAAGATCCTTTTTTTGCTCAAGCAGAATATTTAATTTAGTTTGGCACTTTTCTAGGTGATCCTTTGAAACATCGGTACGGATAACCTCTTGTTGCATGTGGTAAATTTTCAGAGCAAGAATCGAAAGACGGTCAATCGCCCAAGCCGGACTTTCTGTATTGATAGTAGCATCGGCCAACGGCTTAGCATCCTTATATTTTTCGAGGAAGTAACTATCAATCATCTCAACCAAATCGGTACGATCCTGATTCGAAGAGTCAATTCGGCGTTTAAGTGCAAGTGCATCAACAGGGTTAATATTTGGATCGCGGATAATATCCTCCAAATGCCACTGAACAGCATCAATCCAGTTTTTGGTGAATAGTGAAAACTCAATTGTTCCTTGTTTGTAAGGAATTGTTGGGGTTGCATCAACATTGTCCATGGTGTGGTAATGGGTTGTGCAGTCCCAAAAAATCTTATTGCAAAGTTCGCTGAAAGTCATATCGTTTATGATTTTAGTTATGCAAATATATGCTTTTTAGTTGTTCGTTTATCGTTGTTGGTTGTTTGAGAAGATGTTTATGAGCAGCAACTCCTTCCCAATTCCTTTTACTTCCTTTATCTTCGTCAAAATTCCTCTAAGGTCAGATGCTCTATTCCGCCTTAATTATCCTATAAAGTTTATCGTTTCTACGAACCTTTTCCTTAACAGGAATAGAACATTTAATTCCTTTGGGTGAAAAATCTGCAGGTTTTTCATCAACCTGAATCTCGCGAACAGTGTCCTCAACAACTCCAGTTGTAGGGCCAAGTATTAAGATTTTATCGTTGAGGTAAAGTTCCGATGCTTCAATCAAAACCTCGGCAACACCCAAGTTTGAGAAGTAATTGGTGATTTTCCCAACGTACTGCTTTTTCTCTGTTGCCTTGCTGCCGTAAACATTGCTCCACTCGCCTAGCTTACGTCCCAAATAATAGCCATCCCAAAAACCACGGTTGAATACAGAAGAGAGGCGTTCCATCCAGCCATCAATTTTTTGTTGATTGTAAGTTCCATCAACAATTGAATTTACGGCCTCATCGTAGCATTTTACAACAGTTTTCACATACTCAGCCGAACGCGCACGACCCTCAATTTTGAGTACACGAACGCCAGCATCAATGAGTTTATCCAAAAAGTTGATTGTACACAAATCCTTGGGCGACATTATGTACTCATTATCGACCTTAAGTTGAGCGCCTGTCTCGTTATCGGTAACGGTGTATGAGCGTCGACAAATCTGAATGCAAGCCCCCCTGTTTGCCGAGGCATTTGCCTCGTGAAGGCTTAGGTAGCATTTACCCGATATAGCCATACAGAGCGCACCGTGAGCAAACATCTCAATTTTTATTCGCTTACCCGATGGCCCTTTTATATCATACTTATCAATATTTTGAGCAATAACCTTAACCTGATCCATCGAAAGTTCGCGTGCAAGTACAACTACATCGGCCCACTGGGAGTAAAACTGTAAAGCCTGTGTGTTGCTTATATTTAGTTGGGTTGATAGGTGAACTTCAGCGCCCTTTTCGCGGGCATATAGCATTGCAGCTTGGTCCGATGCTATAATTGCTGTAATGCCTGCTTTTGCAGCAGCATCAATTATGTTGTGCATTGGCTCCACATCGTGGTCGTATAGAACGGTGTTTACTGTTAAGTATGTTTTTACGTTGTGCTGCGAACATATATTTACAATTTCATCAAGGTCGTCGGCCGTAAAGTTAACCGTTGACTTTGCCCTCATATTAAGGTGACCAACACCAAAATACACCGAATTAGCACCTCCTTGAATGGCTGCCATAAGCGATTCAAAGTTGCCTGCGGGTGCCATTACCTCAATTTCCGAGCGATTAATCATTTGCTTTTTTAATTTTTGCAAAGATAGGTATACTCTGTCT
>WBUV01000306.1 GCA_008933525.1 Bacteroidales bacterium
ACATTGATTCAGTTAGACAACTTATTTTAAAAGAAAAATCTTCAATTTTAGAAAAGCAAAAGAAGGCGGAATATCAAAAATTGATTCAGGATTTGACTAAATTATAAAACACTACACACAACACGTAGTTATACCTACTGGGGCTGATGATGCAGATACGAAAGTTTTTTAGTAATTTAGTGTAGTTTTTAACGTGGGATGACACCGTTGGAGGTTAACTCCCCAGCAGCTATAACTACGGAACCGTTACCAACAAGGCTAAGAAAAAAAACAGCGAACAAAGATTAATTGATAATAAATGGGAATAACTAAGCCATATAAAAGAATTTATCGACCAGTAAATCCGATTTTGCCGAATGCTGCATATAGTAGCTGGGCATATATAATCGATAAAGATTATTGTAAATCAGGCCATAGTTATGTAAGAGCTTTTCTGTTAATTTTAGAAGACCTTAAAAAGCTTTTTGAATACATTGAGCCAAGTACTGAAAGCTTTAATTCATTTTCTTTTAGAATTCATGAACTATTCATGAGGACTTGTATAGAAATTGAAGCCAATTTTAAAGCTGTTTTAATTGAAAATGGGTATGAACCTGATATAGATAGATTTAATAATCCAATATACAATATCAGAGTTTATAAAAAAGTTAACAATAGTCATCATTTATCTGATTATGAAGTTGGACTTCCACAATGGGCAACCTCAGATTTAATTAAATTTAAACCTTTTGGAGCATGGACTCATGACAATCAACCACTTGACTGGTATCAGGCTTATAACATGAGTAAACATGATAGGCATGATAACTTTCGATATGCGAACCTTGGTAATTTATTACAAGCCGTTTCTGGATTATTATGCTTGATACATTCGCAATTCAGAGGAGAGGACTTTTCACCTTCAGATATGGGCATTAGTGCTGGTGGATATGATTTTTATGATATGGAATCATCAACCGGAGGTGTATTTCGGATTATGGAACCATCAAACTGGACACAAGAAGAACTTTATGATTTTGATTGGAGCGTATTGAAAAAAGAAGAAGTAAGATTTCAAACATATGATTATAATAAATAAAAAGCCCAGTTGGTAACATCGCGTTTAATCCATGCGGGTTTAGTGGGTTTTCGTTCGGCACAGCCCGCAGGTTACGGCGGTAGCTGCAGATAGGAAACGAGCCACGATTTTCCCGCACGGCTCAAACGCGCAACCGTTGTGCACAAGCGAAGAAAACCAGACAGATAAACCAATTTATCGCTTAAAGAAAGATACATCCACCACACACTCAGGCACATTTGGCCGCCCAACCCACAAGCGACCGCTTCGCAGCCAAAAGAGCCTTCGTTTTCCAACGCACACTCTAAACTCGTTAAGAAAATGTTCAAAAGTTCTGAATGCAACATCTTGATAAAACTTGAAACATATCTTATATTTGACAAATAGTGTCAAGACATATTGTTCAAATGGAAACTATTGGTCAGATAATTAGAAATAAAAGAGAAAGCCTTGGGTTACTTTTAAGACAAGTGGCTGCAAGTCTTGACATTGACCCTGCAATTTTAAGCAAGATTGAAAGGAATGAAAGAAGACCAAACAAAGAACTCATATTAAAACTATCTGAAACATTAGATATTGACAAGGAGGAACTTCTTGCTCAATACATTAGTGATAAGATTGCGTACGATATTGCGGATGAAAATTGCGCTGACAGAGTTCTTAAACTTGCAGAAAAAAAAGTTCAATACTTAAAAACCCATTCGGTTAGCAATTAACTATGAGAACCAATAAAGAAATACTTGAAGTTGATGTAGCGGAAGAACCGCAACTAGGAATTAAGTTTTCGACCAAACCTGATAAAGTTAAAGGATTAAACGGGAAGGGAAAGGTTGAAACATTAAATATTCTTTCTCTGTTCTCTGGTTGTGGTGGAATGGATTTAGGGTTTGAGGGTGGATTTTCTGTTCTTGCCTCATCAATTAATGAAAAACTAACACCTCATTTTATTGACAAATATCTTGACAACGGTTTTGTTCAGCTAAAAAAAACTAGGTTTAAGACTGTTTTTGCTAATGACATTCTTCCTGATGCAAGAAATGCTTGGATAAAATACTTCTCCAAAAGAGGTCACAACCCAGATTCTTTTCATACTGACAGCATCGTTGATTTAGTAAAACTCCACAAACTTGGTGTAGATATTTTTCCTGATAATGTTGATATCGTCACGGGAGGATTTCCTTGTCAGGATTTTAGCGTTGCTGGGAAAAGAAACGGCTTTAACTCCCACAAAAATCATAAAGGAGAAATCATTAAGGATAATGAAGCTTCTATCGAAACAAGAGGTCAACTTTATATGTGGATGAAGGAGGTAATAGAAATCACAAAACCAAAGATTTTTATTGCCGAAAATGTTAAAGGGCTTGTAAATCTTTCAAATGTAAAAGAAATAATTCAAAACGATTTTTCGAGTGCTGGAGAAAATGGTTACATTGTTTTAGAACCTCAAGTTCTTCACGCCGCAAACTTTGGAGTTCCTCAATCAAGAGAAAGGGTAATTTTTATTGGAATTAGAAAATCTGCACTATCAAACAAAGCGTTAGAGGAACTATCGAAAAAGAATATTTCGGAAATTTACAATCCTTACCCAAATCCAACTCACGCATACACAGTTGAAGGCATCGGATTAAAACGTCACGTAACGCTGAATGATGTTTTTAAAAATTTGGTAGAACCAGAACAGGCTGAAGACCTTTCGCAAAAGTATTTTTCGAAAGCCAAGTATATGGGTTCTCATTGTCAAGGTCAAACTGAAATCAAGCCAAATACTATCGGCCCAACTATTAGAGCCGAACATCACGGGAATATTGAGTTTAGAAGACTATCCGCTGAAAACGGAGGCAAAATTGATGAAGAGTTGAAAAAGGGATTAAAAGAAAGGCGACTTACTGTTCGAGAATGCGCACTAATACAAACATTCCCTCCTGATTATGAATTTGTGATTGAAAAAAGTTATGGAAGAAAAGGTTCATTTTTAGTAAGTCCTTCTCAAGCATACAAAATTATTGGCAATGCAGTACCACCCCTACTTGCCTATAATTTAGCAAAACGAATTGAGGATATTTGGAATCTATATTTTAAAAAGTAAGCGATGATTATCTCAGCAAACCCAGAACCCAACAGAAAGGAATTCGACTTTCTACTAAACTCAACCATTGAAGAACTAAACAACCAAGCCAAGAAATCTGCCAAGTCAATTTCTGCACTTACAGGAAACAAGTTAGAGCCATTGGTTAAAGATGTTATGACAGATTTAGCAGTTGGTTCGCCCTTTGAAAATTCTATTGAACTTATTGGAGGTCAGAGATTCCCTGATATTATTGCAAAAAAATATTACGGTGTTGAAGTTAAAACAACTACGCAAAACCATTGGAAAACAACTGGAAATAGTGTTCTTGAAACAACACGAGTTGATGATGTTGAAAGAATCTTTATGCTTTTCGCAAAACTAGCAAGTCCAATAGAATTCAGGTGTCGTCCCTATGAGGAATGTCTATCAGAGGTGGTCGTTACTCATTCGCCACGATACCTGATAGATATGAACCTTGAAAAGGGAAAAACTATTTTTGACAAAATAAAAACACCTTATGACACTTTAAGGAAGAAAGACAATCCAATTAAACCAATTGTAGACTACTACAAAAGCAAACTTAAGCCAGGCGAAGATTTATGGTGGATTGACCAAGAGTACACCAAATCGAGCAGTTTGGTAATTAAAGTTTGGAATAATCTCTCGATTATTGAAAAACAGGATATTAAGAACAAAGCAATGGTTTACTTTCCTGAACTATTTAGCAATCGCAGTGATAAATTTGGGAGGTTTTCTATTTGGCTAGTCACAAGTGAAGCTATTGTTTGCCCAAATATTCGCGATTTGTTTACAGCAACGGGAAAAGGGCAAATTATGATTGGGGAAATTGTTTACAATAGTGTTCCTAGAGTATTGGTAAACTTATTTAAAAACTTTGACTCGATTATTGAAACGTTAGCACTTACTTCTCCGTCTGAATTATCTGAGTATTGGGGTATAAAAACAACAGAAAACGAAAAAGTGACTGACTGGATAAAACTAGTTGATGAAAATTCAAAAAAGATTTCAGATGCAAAACATTTGAATATTAAAGAAATGCTCAACGAAAATTTAAAGTAAACTCTACAGCACAGCCACACACATTGCCAAGTCGCATTTGCCGCCCCACAATCCTAAACTTGGCAAAGAGTGTGTCTTTTCCAAACGCACCGAATAAAGACATTAAAACGACGAAGAATTTAACGCCAGTGCACAACAGCGTGTTTATTTTATTTGGGCTGATAATGAATTTGGAAAGTTTTTCGCTTTTTGGTAGCTTTATAACGGGTTGAC
>WBUV01000307.1 GCA_008933525.1 Bacteroidales bacterium
CCATTTAACCGTATCTCCCGAGCACCGCGCTGGGTTTAATGCGTTGGTTGAACGTGTTAAAACCTTCTACGAGAACCACTACGAGGTAACGCTACATATCACATTCTCGGAGCAGAAACCCTGCACCGATACCGTGGCCGTTGATTTGCAGAACGAGCCATTCCGAAATGCCGATGGTACGCTGCTATTCCGCCCGGGAGGACACGGAGCGCTTATTGAGAATCTGGGCGATTTGGATGCCGATATTATCTTTATTAAGAATATAGATAATGTTGCGCCCGACCACCTAAAACCCCAAACCATACGCTATAAGAAAGCATTGGCGGGGTTGCTGATTAGCTACAGGAACCTGATATTCGATTACCTGCGCCGATTAACCGAAACCACCGATATTACCGACGATTTAATAGCCGAGATTTTAGACTTTACCACCGATGAGCTCTGCGTGGTACCGCCCGCAAACTTTGAGACTAAGAACAAGGCCGAAACCATAGCCTACTTGGTTGAAGTGCTAAACCGCCCCATACGCGTATGCGGAATGGTGAAGAACCAGGGCGAGCCGGGTGGTGGGCCATTCTGGGCCGAGAACGCCAACGGAACAGTCTCCTTGCAGATTGTAGAGAGTTCGCAGATTGATTTAAAGGATGCACGCACAAAAGCCATATTCGACCAAGCCACCCATTTTAACCCGGTTGATTTGGTGTGCAGCACCAAGGACTACAAGGGCAATAAGTTTAACCTACACAGCTACCGCGACCCCGAAACAGGCTTTATATCAGTAAAGAGCAAGGATGGCAAGCAGCTAAAGGCGTTGGAATTGCCGGGGTTATGGAACGGCGCAATGAGCAGCTGGAACACCATATTTGTGGAGGTACCGCTAGCCACTTTTAGCCCCGTAAAAACCGTAAACGATTTGCTCCGCAACGAGCATCAGGGATGTGGAAAGTAATTAGTAATTGACAATTATGTAATTAATAATGAAGTTTTAGCAAGGCGCAGCATAACCGTTGCGCTTTTTGTTTTTAAATACTATTCAAAAACACCACTTCACCAAATAACTTAATTACTTAATCTCTTAATCTCTTAATCTCTCAATAACAAGTTTTCGTCACTATTCACCCGTCACTCGTCACTTATCCCCAAAATATAGGTAACAATTTCACTCTCAATCTTATCAAATAAAAAAAATTAAATAAGTTAACCAATTTTTATTCGTTATGCTACCTTAACAAAAAAATCTATTCTGTAATATTCGCAACTAACATAGATATTAATTTTTTTTTAAAGATTTTAAATTAATTGGTTACGAGGCTAATGAATCAGAGACATTACTATATTTGTAAGAAAAAAGAGATGAAAATAATATCGCCAACACTAAAATATAATAATAAGAAACTTAAAATTCCTTCAGTTACAGGAGTTGACTTGTTTTTTGGTGTAGGAGGACTTACTCACGGATTAATTAAATCAGGCATTACTATTCGAGCAGGTATAGACTTAGATGCGAGCTGTAAATATGCTTATGAAGTAAATAATAATGCTAAATTTATTGGTGCTGATATTTCAGAAGTGACAGGAGAACAGATCAAAGAATATTGGAAGGATGGTGAAATTAAGTTATTAGTCGGTTGTGCACCTTGTCAACCCTTTTCATCACACTCAAATAAATTAAAAGGTAAAGAGCAAGGAGATAAGTGGAATTTATTAAATGAATTCATTAGACTCATAAAAGAGACGACACCAGACATTATTTCTATGGAAAATGTTCCTAACCTTTCAAACAAGCAAATTTTTAAAGACTTTGTAGTACAATTAGAGAATAACGGTTATAAGGTCGCGTATAAGAACGTATATTGTCCAGACTATGGCATACCCCAGAAAAGAAGAAGATTAGTGTTGTTAGCATCAAGGCTTGGATTGATTGACCTCATACCTCCTACTCATAGTAAAAATAATTACAAAACTGTCAGAGATGCAATTGGTCATTTAACACCAATTGAAAGTGGTGAAAGATGTAATACTGATAAACTTCATTTTACAACAAAATTAACCGATATTAATCTAAAAAGAATAAAATCATCTTTACCAAATGGAACCTGGGAGAATTGGGATAAAAGTCTTTGGTTGGATTGCCATAAAAAAGAGACAGGAAAAACATATAAAGCTGTTTATGGACGAATGGCTTGGGATGAGCCGGCGCCTACTATAACAACTCAATTTTATAATTATGGTACAGGTCGTTTTGGTCATCCAGAACAAGATAGGGCTTTAACAATAAGAGAAGCATCGATTCTTCAAAGTTTTCCTGCAAATTATAAGTTTGTAAAAAAAGGAGACAATGTTTTAATTACTCAAATCGGAACTCATATTGGTAATGCGGTTCCAGTAAATTTAGGATTAGCAATAGGAAAAAGTATTATTAAACATTTAAAAGAGAATGAAAATGAATAAGTTTACATTTAATATTTCTTTGAGTGTTCTTAATCATTTAGGACGAAACCTTTATAGAAATTTTATTACTGTACTTGGAGAGGCTATTTCAAATTCGTGGGATGCTGATGCTAAAAATGTTTGGATTTACATTGATAGAGATAAAAACTATCTAATAATAAAGGATGATGGACAAGGTATGTCTTCTGATGATTTTCAAAATAAATTTCTTAAAATTGGGTATTCAAAAAGAAAAGATGGTGTTGATAAGACTGAATCTCAAAGACCATTTATTGGGAGAAAAGGCATTGGAAAACTTGCCTTGCTATCTTGTGCAAAGCGCATACATATTATTTCAAAAACTAAGGATACCGATTTTGTTGGGGGTATAATTGATAATAGGGATTTAGACAATGCTATTGATGACGATTTAACTCCACAGCAATATCCATTAGAAGATATAGATTTAGATTTATTCAAAAGTATGAAGGAGGGCTTTGAAAAAGGAACAATTATTTATTTTGAAGACATTAATGATGGAATTAGAAATAGAATTGAATATATAAGAAAACTAGTAGCTCTTTTTTTTAGATTTTCATTAATTGATGATTCTTTTAAAATATATCTAAATGATGACCCAATAACATTAAATGAATTAAATGATTTATCTCTGAGTACGCAATTTGTATGGCAAATAAACTCTATTAATGATCCATATTTGAAAGATAAAATTTCTGCAACAAACGAACATATAAAGCAATATAATAAAGTTGAATCGCCTTTGCAAATATCTGGTTTTATTGCTTCTGTGGAAAAGCCTTCTTTTCTCAAAATAAAACAAACTACAGAAACTGTAACCGTTGATTTATATGTAAATGGACGTCTTAGGGAAAAGGATTTATTGAAACATATTCCTTCAACAAGAGTTGTTGAGAGTTATTTGTACGGGCAAATTCATTTTAATTTACTTGATGGTGACACTGACCGTTTTACAAGTAGTAGAGAAGGAGTTATTTCTGACGACCCATTATTTAAAACATTTTTAGAAGAATTGAACAGGATTGTTCAGAACTTAATGAAAGATTGGGATGATTGGCGTAGAAAGTTAAATCAAGACGGAGACCCTGAAGATGCTAGGATCACTAGGAAAGAAAGAAAATCAAGAGAATTATTTAATACTGTAGTTGATGATATAGTACCACCTCAATCTTCTGCTAATAGAAGCCATGTTGATGAATGGGTAAATTCATTAAGCGATGATGCGCAATTTAATTTATCTTCCTATGCAGAATGTTTTGTTTCTGAGAATTTACTTAGAAAATTTATAAAACATAAAAATTTAAGGTTATCTGATGAAGCACAAGCTAAACTAATTGAATATAAACAAAAAGAACAAAATGCAAAAAATATTGCTAACATTAGTTTCGAGATAAGGCATAATGCAGATGACTTGTTATTTTTTTCCATGGACGATTTAGCAAATTTTGTTGATAAACCTGTGGATCAACAAAAACAACCCGGTATTTCAAGAGATGCCAAGGTTTATAAGCCAGTACGAGATGCCGTTGCACACACTGCTATTTTAACACCTACGGCTAAACAGAGTTTAAATACAACATACGAAAATATTAAAGCTAGAGTAAAAAAATTATTAGAATAATCCTCCCCTAGACGACGTCTGCAACTTCGTCGTACCTAAATAAAGGTCTCCGTGCGGTTTATTTCAAATAAAGAATATAAAGTAATTGTCACGAACTGTAAGTCCGCGTCAGCAATGGAGTGTTAGTTTGTTTTATGTAATATTCAACGCCAATTCCATCAGATAGTCAAGTACTTGTTCGCTTAAAACCCTTTGGTAGTAGGCATTTGTAAATTTCTATTAAAAAACATTCAAAATACAGGTAACAAATTGTCTATTAATCTTATTAAACAATGAATTGCAGTAAGATTAATTATGAGATGTTTAATTGGTTTGCTAGTTT
>WBUV01000308.1 GCA_008933525.1 Bacteroidales bacterium
CCATTGAGTATAGGTTTAAAATTAGGAAACTGTTTGTTTCTGTAAGTAAAGTCTTGCATTGCTCAAGTAGTGGGGTTAAGTTTTCTTCCAGTATCCATTTTTCTCCATCGGGTCCTCTACCGTACGATGGGGGATCTAAAATAATTCCATTGTATTTGTTGCCCCTACGAACTTCACGGTTAACGAATTTTACTGCATCATCAACTATCCACCTTATATCTGTAAGCCCAGATAGTTCCATGTTCTCCTTCGACCATGTTACAACTTGCTTAACAGAGTCAACATGGGTAACATCTGCGCCTGCTGCTTTTGCAGCAATGGAGGCAATTCCGGTATAGGCGAAAAGATTTAAAACTTTAGGATTTTCGATATTTAGCAATTTGATTGTGTCGTAAATGTAGTCCCAGTTTGCTGCTTGCTCAGGGAAAACACCCACATGTTTAAACGACGTAAGCCCTAACCTCATATTAAGTGACATGTCGCTATGTTTATATGATATGTTCCACTGCTCCTTAACATTGGACTTAAATTTCCATTCGCCCCATTCATCGTTTGCTTTTGACGATTTTCCCTTTGTAAAATATGCATTGGCCAATTTGTTCCACTCCTCTTGCGAAAGTAGTTTTCGCCAAAATGCCTGTGGTTCCGGACGTGCAAGTATTTGGTTGCCGAAACGCTCCAGTTTCTCTCCATTACCACTGTCAATTAATTCGTAATCGGGCCAGTTTGTTGGGGTAAGCAGTTTAATCATCTCTGGATATTTAATGCATTCAATTTACTAATTATCTTTTCTTGTAGGACTCATAATTTTCATCTGACAATTCTGGCAGTCGAAAATCAGGGGGTATTTATGGTTGTTATCTTTTAAGAATAATGGTTTAGTAGATTTTCCGTTTTGTTTGGAGGGACACATCTCCAACTCGTATTTAATGCAGTAACGAGTAACCATTAATTCGCTGTTACCATAAGGCTTTTCAATTTCGTAAGCACTTTCAATCTTTTCAACTCCGTGATTCATTAAAAAATCTTTGCTCTTTGCGTTTGATACATTCGCTTTGAAATCAATATTTGAAACTGGGTAGCTAATTATGTGATTGGTGCTCGGCCTTTTACGGAGGCTATAATTCAACACCCTAACATCCATTAACTTCTCAATTAACTTTCTTTTTATAGCATTGAGTTCAGAAACAGGGATATGTTTTGGTGATGAAATGTTTGAGGTGTTAATATTTGACACGGAGAAAACTGAATCGCCTGTTTTTCTGAATTGATTCTCTATGGTATTTAATGCCATTTGAGGGTTTCGTGCTACATCGTATGTGTCGTTTACAATTAGGTTGCACGAAATAGAGTCTTCATCTTTTATTGAGAATATTAGTTGACTGTCGTTTTGATCAATATTTATTGATGTAGAAATGGTTCGTTTCGATGTTTCTCCATTTAAGGTTTTGTCAAATGCATGGTCGAAATTTCTGTAAATTAATGTGCCGGGGGTTAAATCTACTTGAGATTGATTAGGGTATATTTTCCCGTCAATGAATCGATTAACCAAAAAACCTCTAATTTCTCCTTTAGAGTTGAAATAGCATAAACCATCGCCATTACTTACAATTTCTGTTGTTTCGATTGAAAAAAAGTCTTTATTGACCTTAACAGTCTTGCCGATAAGTTTACCAACAGATTTCTGGCTGTTGTAAGATGCTTGGTTCAAAATTCTACCATCGACAAAATGTTTGGTAAAGCCTCTGTTAAAGCTTCGTTCCAAATCAGGCTCAAATTTGTATTCGCAATTCCCTGATGATAATCTTTCAAATTCTGGCTTTTGACTTATAATTTTATTGATAAGATTACTATAGAACGATACCGTATTCTTAACATAGGACACATCCTTCATTCGCCCTTCAATTTTAAATGATGTAATGCCGGCATCAATTAGTTGACTTATATGGTTCGATAGGTTTAAGTCTTTAAGTGAAAGAAGATGTTTGTTTTTAACTAATATTTTACCATCGGAATCAACTAAATCGTAAGCCGATCGGCAAGGTTGAGCGCAAGCTCCTTTGTTTGCGCTTCTGCCTGTAATTTCCTGGCTCATGTAACATTGTCCGCTATAGCAAACACAAAGTGCGCCGTGGATAAAGAACTCCAGTTCAGAGGTTGTTGCATTATTAAGTATTTCGATTTCAGAAATGTTCAATTCACGCGGGAGTACTATACGTTCGATGCCACAGCTCTCCAAAAATTTTATTTTTTCGGGGGTGTTGTTATGCATTTGAGTACTGGCATGGATTGCTATGGGAGGGATGCCCATATTTAAGATTGCAAAATCCTGTATAATTATTGCATCAACGTTAATATCGTATAGTCGCTCTATCAGTTTTTTTACTTCGGCAATTTCATTGTCAAATAGAATAGTGTTAACCGTTACATATACTCGAGCAAAGTATAAATGGGCAAACTCGACAAGTGTTTTTATATCCTCGAGAGAGTTGCCTGCTTTTTCGCGAGCCCCAAACTTATCGGCTGCGATATACACGGCATCGGCGCCGTGTTTTATGGCGGCAATTCCTGTTTGGAGGTTCTTAGCAGGAGCAAGCAATTCGAGTTTTGTGCTCATTAGTTACTGATTATTCGTAGATTTCAATAAGAGATACCGCGACACCATCGTTTAAATTTGATTGAGTAGTTTGCGTTGCGTTTTCTTTAACTTGTGGATGTGCATTTTCCACAGCAATTCCAATACCGGCCATTCTTAACATCTCAATATCGTTAAAATTATCGCCAAAAGCAATTGAGTTTCGATGCTCTATGCCTAAATAATCCATAAGAATAATACATCCATTGGCTTTATTGGTGCATTTTGGAGTGACTTCTATGTAATTTACCTTTGGTCGATAGTTTGTAATAGCCTCTGAGAAGTTTGCATTGGAGAAATTTAAAACGGATTCAATTTTGGAGGATTCGCCCATAATCATAACTTTATGGATATGGCTTTGATTTTTTTCTAGTTCCGAGATTAGTTCTTCAATATTGGGGCTGATAGTGCATTTAACTCTTGTGTTGTGTTCCTCTTTTTTAGTCCATTCATCATGCTTATTGGCGTACCAAGAGTTGTTGCTGAATAATCCAAAGTGAAGTCCCTCATCTTTTACCGTATTGTATAGTTGCCGTATTGTATTTAAGTCAATAGGGTTAGAATGAATGATGTTTTTGGGATCAAATTTACCGTTCCATTCCTTAAGAATTAAGGCCCCATTATAACAAATCATTGGCGATTCAAAGGAAAGTTGATAGTACAAATACTTCATCCCTTCGGGCATACGTGCCGAAACCATCACAAATTTTACGTTGTATTTGTTTGTTATTCGTTGTATTTGTTGAATGGTTAATTCGGAAAGCTCTCTATTTTGGTTAAGAAGTGTACCATCAACATCCGAGAACACTATCTGGTATAGCGATTTTTGACTCATATAATTATAAAATGAAGGGCTGCCCAGTTGGAGCAGCCCTGCAAATTTAAAAAATAATTACGTTATACTATTGACATTTTAATTGTTGAATCTGATAGTCGGCATTGGGTTTAAATGTGCCAAAAGAAGCATTTTTATAAGCTTCGCATGCTTTTGCATTATCGTTTATTTTTTGATAAGCAGTGGCTAGAAGGAAATAAAGCTCAGCTTTTTCGTCGGCAGGACCAGTCTTAAGATCGATTGCTTTTAGCGCTGCCTCAATACCTTCGTTCCATTTTTCAATGCGGTTATAGTTAACGGCTAAAAGTCGGTAAACATCATTATCGTTGCCATCGTACTTCAATGAATTGTTAAGGGCAACAATTGCATCGTCATATTTTTTTGCTTTTTGAGCTTCGTCGGCATTTTTTAGGTAGAAGTTCTTGGCTTTAATTGTAGAAGACTCAATGGTTTTTGTGTCGTTAACCTTTTTTGCAGCCTCAATTGTTTTATCGATATACTCAATCATTTTATCATTGTTGCCAAGTTTCTCGTACGATAATGCAAGGCCAAGAATTGGGTCAACAAAATCGGGAGTAAAGTTTAACGCTTTATTGTAGTTAGCAATAGCTTCATCAAACTTATCTTCTTTAAACTTGTTGTTGCCCATTACGTTGTAAAGTTTAGGGATTGTCTTTTCAACTCTTGTTTTAACATTTCCGTCGTTGTACTTAACTGCGGTTTCTTCAGCTTTTTCTAAATTGTCAAGAGTTCCTTGTAGATCTTTTTGTTTGTACTGTAGCATCGCAATTTCGAAATACACCTTGGGGATGAGTGATTCGGAGTTAACCTTAATCTCTTCGCCCTCTTCGCCAAGTTGCTCGCAAATTTGAATAGCTTTTAAAAGATTATCTAACGATGTTTTAGGA
>WBUV01000309.1 GCA_008933525.1 Bacteroidales bacterium
CATACTAGCCAGCGTTGGCTGTAGCGAGGCCGATAAGGCACCAACCAAGGAGCTGTTAAAAATTGACGTTGCTCTTACCGATGCCGAAAAATCTGCAGGTTTGCTTACTCCTGAAATTCTTTGGAAGTTTGGAAGGGTAGGTGAGCCTGTTTTATCGCCTTGTGGAAAGATGGTAGTTTATACCATCACCTATTACAATTTGCAGGAAAATAAAGGTGTTACCAATTTATACTTAGTGAATACCGATGGTGGCGAACCAGTTAAGTTGACCGACGAGATGGGTTCTGAGTCTGCTCCTGCTTGGAGTGCCGATGGTAAAGTTATTCGTTTCCTTTCGACACGTGGCGGTTCATCGCAGATTTGGGAGGTACAACCCAATGGACAGGGCTTGAAACAAGTTTCAAGTATCGATGGCGATATAAATGGTTTTGCATTTTCGCCCGACGAGTCGAAGTTGGTTTATGCTATGGATGTAAAGGTTGAAGACCAAGCAACCGATATTCATAAGGATATGCCCAAAGCAAAGGTGCGAATTATCAACGATTTGATGTATCGTCACTGGAACTACTGGGAGGATGGAAAGTACAGCCATCTTTTTGTGGCCGACTTTGCTAATGGTGCAATTGCCAATGCTAAGGATATCAATGCTGATGAAAAATGGGATACCCCAATGGCTGTTGACTTTGATATGGCCGAGGTTCAATGGAGTCCAGATAGCAAGAAGTTAGTTTACAACTCCAAGAAACTTTACGGTAAGGAGTACGCTATGAGTACCAACTCCGATATCTACCTGTATGAACTGGAGAGCGGCGCAACAACCAATTTAACCCCAGAGAATAAAGGCTACGACCGATATCCAAAATTCTCTCCTAACGGAAAATATATTAGCTGGTGGAGCATGGAAACTCCGCTCTACGAGGCTGATTTAAAGCGTTTATTTGTACTCAACACAGAAACAGGTAAGGCTGTTTACGCAACTCAAGGATTTGACCAGAATATTGAAGCCTACAATTGGGACGAGGATGGCAACACTATCTATTTTGTAAGTGGGACTAAAGGTACTGAGCAACTTTTCAAAATTGATGTTACTACAAATCAGATTGCTCAGTTAACTAAAGGAATGCACGATTATGTAACAGTTCAAAAGAACAAAGGTGTTATTGTTGCCGAGCGTATGAGCATGAGCATGGCTCCTGAGTTATATAAGGTTGACGAGGCTACAGGCGAGGCAACCCAATTAACTTTCACCAACAAGGCTATCTACGAAAATATTAAGATGGGCGAGGTGCGCGAGCGTTGGGTGAAAACCACCGATGGTAAAGAGATGTTGGCTTGGGTTATTCTTCCTCCAAACTTCGACGAAACCAAGAAATACCCTACACTTTTATACTGTCAGGGTGGTCCACAGAGCACCGTAAGCCAGTTCTGGAGTTTCCGTTGGAATTTCCAGATTATGGCCGCAAATGGTTATGTAATTGTAGCGCCAAACCGACGTGGTGTTCCATCGTTTGGTCAGGAGTGGAACCTTCAAATATCAAAGGATTACAGCGGACAAAACATCAAGGATTACTTAAGCGCAATTGATGATGTTGCAAAGGAACCTTGGGTTAATAAGGATAAACTTGGTTGCGTTGGTGCAAGTTACGGTGGATACTCAGTTTACTATTTGGCTGGACATCACCAAAAACGTTTCAAAACGTTTATTTCGCATTGCGGAATGTACAACTTGGAGTCTTTCTACGCCCAAACTGAGGAGACATTCTTCCCAACATTCGATTTGGGTGGAGCACCTTGGGAAGCTAACAATAAGATTGCACAGAAGAGCTATGCAAACTCACCTCATAAGTTTGTTCAGAACTGGGATACCCCAATTATGATTATTGTAGGCGAACACGATTACCGTATTCCTTACACACAAAGTTTGGAGGCATTCAATGCTGCACAGCTAAGAGGTATTCCTAGTAAGTTGTTATTCTTTTCAGAGGGAACGCACTTTGTAACCAAACCACAGGATGCTGTAATTTGGCAGCGCGAGTTCTTTGGTTGGTTAGACCAGTGGTTGAAGTAGAAATATTTGAGTGACATATGACTGGTGATTTGTGACTTATCAAATCACCAGTTTTTCTTTTGTAACCTGTCACCAATCACTTGTCACCTTGAATTACTTTCTGAAGAATCATCGCCATCTTATCTTCCAGCGGTATATCTCCACTTATCCAGTTAATTGTAAACCCACGGCGTTCCATTCCTCGGAACCAGGTCATTTGTCGTTTGGCAAATTGCCGTATGGCAATGTATAGTTGCTCAAACATCTCATCGTAGTTGATTTTGCCTATGATGTACTCCGTTAGAAATTTGTACTCCAATCCGTAGTAAATCAAATCGTCGGGGTTAATGCCTGAGCTAAGAAGGGTTTTCACCTCGTCAATCATCCCCGAATCTAAGCGTTGAGCCAAGCGGGCTTTAATGCGTTGCATTTCCGTTGCACGGTCGTACTTCACCCCAAATATGATGCTTGTTAGCTGGGGAAATGGATTTGGGTCTACAGGCGTTTTGCTGTAGTACTCCTCAATCTCAATTGCCCTGATGGTTCGCTTGCGAGTATCGAGGTCGGTTGTGTTGTGCAGACTTTTGTACGATGCCAGTATGGAGGCTAACTCGTCGTCGTTTTTTTGCTCTAGTTGTTGGCGTAACTCCTTATTCTCAGGGACAGGTATCAACTTATACCCTTTTAAAACAGCCTCAATGTAAAGTCCGCTACCACCGCATAGTATTGGCTGAACGTTTCGGCTTTTTATATCGTTGTATGCTTTCAAAAAATCGGACTGGTACTCGTACACATTGTACTTGGTCCCAGCATCGGCAATATCAATTAAATGGTAAGGGATGGTTTTGCCGTTTATGGTATAATCTTCCAAATCCTTCCCTGTTCCAAGATTCATTCCACGGTAAATTTGGCGTGAATCGGCACTTATGATTTCTCCGCCCAGTTTTGCAGCCAAATTGGTTGCCAGTTGGGTTTTTCCGCTGGCAGTTGGCCCAACAATGGCAATTATATCGTAAGTTTTATTCGGCATCGAATTAAAAAATGGGTTTGCGTGGTAAATTTAGTTAATTTTGGCATTCTTTAGGGAACGAAAGTTTTTAGGGATAAAAGTATTGAAGGTTCGTTGATGATTGTTCTTTGTTTGTCACTTGTCAATTGTCACTTGTCACAAACCAACCACTAATCACTAAAAACTAAATACAAAAAAATGGTACAGTTACGAAGAAATAATCAGCGCAATAAGCTAAACCAGTTAAATAGACTAGTTTGGATGGGGCTTGTATTCCTGATATCGGTATTGATGGTGCTTGCTGCGATGACCAATATGTTTACCGAGAGTCCTCTAAAAAAATCGAACATAGGGTTAATTTTTGTAGTTTTGCTCGGACTGATATTTTATATTTACAGCTGGGTGAAGTTTTTTAGACGAAAAGAATAATTTTTACAGACCACAATGGCAAACGATATAGTTGTTAAAAATAAGAAGGCTAGCTTTAACTTTGAGATTGTTGAAAAGTACACCGCGGGCATTGTGCTTAAGGGTACGGAAATTAAAGCAATCCGAATGGGTAAGGCTAATTTTGTGGATTCGTACTGCCAATTTATTAACGATGAGCTTTGGGTTAAAGGGTTGCATATTGCCGAGTACGAGTGGGGTACATACAATAATCACGACCCAAAGCAGGATAGAAAATTACTACTAACACATAAGGAACTTGGCAAGTTGAAACGTCGTTCGCAGGAGAAAGGGCTAACAATAATCGCACTGAAATTATTCCTGAACGAACGTGGTTTAGCCAAGGTTGATATTGCCCTTGCTCGTGGCAAACAGGTACACGATAAACGTGAGGATTTAAAACACAAGGATGCTCGCCGCGAGATGGATAGGGCTATGAAGAAGTAATTTGATTCTCCTAGTAATAAAGATAATGGTTGTTGCAACCCAATAAACAACAACCATTAATCAAAAAAAACTACTTAGGGTTTGCTGAAAAAGCAATACACCTTTGATTACTAGTGAATATCAAGGGCTTTTCATTAAGTGGATGCAAAGTTCTTCTAATAAACTTACATTTTCATTTGCATCTCTTACTTTTTCCATGATGAAAAAGTAAGCAAAAAATCTAGGCAAAACTATGCTTCCACTCTCCCTGCTACAAGTCTAAAATATCAGCAAAAGTAGGCAAGCCCCTTTTGCGAAATTATACAACTTGTAGCATTCACACCCACTCTGGCTCGCAGTTTTGCCAATCCCGCCCGCTTGCCTTTTACATTCTTTATCTAATAGTCATACCTTTTACAATTTACATCAAAAC
>WBUV01000310.1 GCA_008933525.1 Bacteroidales bacterium
TAATTTCATTATAAAGGTTACCACCAATTTCGTTGTAGTAATATATTAGTTCTTTTAACTTTAAGTGAGAACTTAATAACTCTTTTTGTTTCACTTTTAGGAGTTCAATTTCGTAATCAGCGAGGTATTTGGTAGCATTCATTGCAAATTTCGATGCTTTTATCTTTGCTTTTTGTGCATTGAAAAATATTGGAATTGAAATGCCTGCCTCAAATCCGTGATAATTTTGTGCATTCTGATAAGAATTAGTTCCCAGAAAGTAGTTGAATGATATATCGGGCATAAGTTTGTTCTTTTCAATTCTGATGTTTGCAATGCTCAGCGCCTCCTGATTTTTCAGCCATAAAAAGTATGACGATGATTCAATTGCCTTTTCAGCAAGAGGCAATACAGTAATTTCTGGCGAAACAACAAACGAACTATCGTAACCCATTAAGGTTTTAAGTTTTGTAATGGAGTTTTCAATGTTATACTTTATTTCGTTAAGTTGATTTTTCACCTGTTGTTGCTTGGCCTTAATGGTTAGTAAATCAAGATTGGTTATATCGCCCTTGCTATTTCGGATAGTTGCCCCTTTTAGAATGTTGAGGTAAAGGCTGTCGATATTATTGTAAATTTTCAATTTTTCTTTTATTACTTGGAGCTCAACATAACTTAACGATACTTGCTTGATTAAATTCTCTGTTCTAATTTTCAACTCGGTTTCGGCAATGTTGTATTCAACCCTTTTGGCTTTTAGTTCTGCACTATAAAGTGTTGGAAAGTTTATGCTCTGCGAAACACCCCAAACTTTTAGTGGGTAACCATTTTCGGCAATGTTATTTTGGTCAGTGCCAAATGTGAAGATTGTTTTGTCCAATGCAATAGCCGAAGGTATCAATGCTTTTTGCTCATCAACTTTAAGCGTGTAGGCTTTTATTTCTTTATTATTCTGCAATGCTATATTTATAGCATCATCCATTTTAAGTTCTTTATTTTGAGCAAGAGTGGTAAAGGAAGGAATTAGTATTAGTAGAATAATAATGCACTGCTTCGACCTAATAAATCGCAATGGGAATAGCTTTATTCCAACAACGTTGTAAAAGATTTCGAACATAAGGGGGAGCGCAATCATTGTAAGCATTGTTGAGGTAAACAATCCTCCAATTACTACTGTGGCAAGTGGCCGTTGAACTTCAGCGCCAGCACCTGTAGATATTGCCATTGGAAGAAAACCCATTGCTGCAGCTCCTGCGGTAAGCATAACAGGCCTTAGCCTATCCTTAGTGCCTTGAATTATTAAATCGCGCATACAAGTTGCACCGTTGTGTTTAAGTTCTTTTAAATGCTCAATAAGTACAATTCCGTTTAGTACAGCAATTCCAAATAAAGCAATAAATCCTACACCAGCCGATACGCTAAACGGCATCCCCCGTATCCAAAGGAGTAGCACTCCGCCAACGGTAGCCAGCGGAATTGCGGTGAAAATCATTATTGCATCTTTTAACGATTTGAATGCAAAGTGTAGGAATATGAATATTAGTAAGAGAGCAACTGGCACTGCAATTAGCAGTCGGTTTGTGGCATTTTGCAAATTCTCGAACTGTCCGCCATAAGCAATGTAAGTGCCCGGTTTTAATGTAATATTTTTATCGACAGTGGCTTGAATATCTTTTACAACTGACTGTAAGTCTCTGTTCCGCACATTTACGCTTACTACAACTCTGCGATGAGTGTTTTCTCTCGATATTTTTGCTGGCCCTTCGGCGTATTGTATGTTGGCCAGTTCCGATAGTGGAATCTGACTACCATTAGGGATAGGAACTCTAAGATGCTTAATGTCTTCAATGTTCGTTCTGTTTTGTTGGTTGAACCTTACAACCAAGTCGAAACGTTTCTCCCCTTCAAAAACTACTCCGGTTGCTTCTCCACCAAATGCTGCGGCTAGGTAACTGTTGAGCGTTTTGATATCAACTCCATAGTGTGCAATTTTTGCCCGATTGTAATCAATTTTAATTTGAGGAAGTCCAGCAGTTTTTTCCAGAATAACATCACTTGCGCCAGGAATTCCCTCAATTAATTCTTTAATTTCAGTTGCTTTTTTATCGATATACTCCAAATCATCCCCAAAAATCTTAATGGCAATATCGGAACGAACACCGGTGATTAGCTCGTTAAAGCGCATCTCTATAGGCTGTGTAAATTCGTATTCAATTCCGGGTATAGCCGAAAGTGCTTCTTTGAATTTATCGGCCAACTCCTCCTTTGTTTTTGCACTAGTCCATGTTTTACGTGGTTTTAGTTTGATAATCATATCAATCTCCTCCATCGACATTGGGTCGGTGGGAACCTCGGCTGCACCAATTCGGCTAACTATTTTATCAACCTCGTGGAAGTTTTTAATCAGAATTTGCTCCATCTTAGTTGTGGTCTCAATGGTTTTTGTTAGCGAAGTGCCTGTTTTCAGTACGGGTTGAATAACAAAGTCGCCTTCATCTAATGTGGGAACAAATTCTCCTCCAATTCTTGTGAAGAGGAATGCTGTGAAAAGCAGCGAAACCATGGCTGCACCAAGTACAATTCTTTTATGTGCGCATGCCCATTGAATTACAGGTGAGTAGGACTTGTGGGCAAGATTCATGAACCAATCGGAAATGTTTTTCTTATTCGATTTGGAGGGTTTCAGGAATAGCGATGATGCAACAGGTAACCATGTTAAACCCATTATCATTGCTCCAATAATTGCAAAGCAGAACGATAGGGCCATCGGTTTAAACATCTTTCCCTCAACTCCAGTTAACGAGAGGATTGGGATAAACACAATGAGGATGATTATTTGCCCGAAAATGGCAGATTTCATCATTTTTGATGCTCCATCAAACGATATTACATCCATTATGTTCAAACGCTCATCGCCACTTGTTGCCTCTATTTCACTCTTTTTAGCCGATATTTTTAATGCTATAAATTCAACAATAATAACAGCTCCATCAATTATAATCCCAAAATCGAGTGCTCCAAGGCTCATCAGGTTAGCATCTATTCCAAAAATGTACATCATCGAAATGGTGAAGAGCAGCGCTAGCGGAATCATTGATGTTATTACAAGTGCGGAGCGGATATTCCCAAGGAGAAGAATTACGGTGAACATTACAATTATTGCACCCAGTATAAGGTTCTCCACAACGGTAAATGTTGTTTTGGCAACCAGCTCGCTTCTGTCGACAATGGGATTGATATAAATTCCTTCGGGTAAGTTTTTCTGAATTTCTGTTACACGGGCTTTTACCTCGGCAATAACCTCCTTGGAGTTTGCATTTTTGAGCATCATTACCTGTCCAAGTATTGTTTCGCCTTTTCCGTTTGCTGTAATTGCACCGTACCTGTTGGCGTGTCCAAATTTGACACTTGCAATATTTTTGACGAGAATAGGTGTTCCGTTTGAGTTTTTAACAACAATATTCTCAATATCCTCTACAGACTTTACCTGTCCATCGCCACGAATAAAGTAACTTTGGTTTGTTTTCTCGATATAGGAGCCACCCGATATGCTGTTGTTTGCTTCTAATGCATCGAATACCTCCATTAGGGTTACATTCATAGCAACCAGTTGCGAAGGTGTAATCGCTACCTCGTATTGTTTTAAGTAACCTCCCCAGCTATTAATCTCCACTACACCATTAATTCCCGATAATCTTCGTTTTATAACCCAATCCTGAATGGTTCGTAAATCGGAGGCGGAGTACTTGTTTTCGTAACCTTCTTTAGTGTCGAGTGTATACTGGTAAATTTCGCCAAGTCCTGTAGTTATTGGTCCCATTTCTGGTTCTCCAAAACCCTCTGGAATTTTTGCCGTAGCACTTTTTATTTTCTCGGAGATAAGTTGCCTTGGAAGGTAAGTTCCTAAATCATCTTCAAAAACTATAGTTACAAGGGATATTCCAAATTTTGATACAGAACGGATTTCCTTTACCCCAGGCAAATTAGCCATTTCCATTTCAACAGGAGCAGTAATGTACTGCTCAATTTCCTGAGTCGATAAATTCCCTGATGTTGTTATAACTTGTACTTGATTATTAGTAATATCAGGTACCGCACCTACCGATATCTTAAAAACAGCGTAAAGTCCAAATGAGGCTATTGTTAGGGTAAACAGAATAACTATGAGTTTATTCTTAATGCTGAAGTCAATTATTTTTTCAAGCATTGGTACTTTTTTTAGTTAACATGTTCAATGTTAATGAATTTAGTTGATAAAATGAATTAAATGGGATACTTTTTTCGATTTATTTTTTATAGTATGAATTGTTGTTTATAACTTGATATAATTGTGTCTTTAGTTATACAATATTCAATCTAGATTGCTTTACAT
>WBUV01000311.1 GCA_008933525.1 Bacteroidales bacterium
TTTAATTACTATTAAATTAAAGTATGCTTAAAGTTGTAAAAAAAACAATCGAGTTGAGCGATGGACGATCCATCACGCTTGAAACTGGTAAACTTGCAAAGCAAGCCCACGGTTCGGTTGTACTAACAATGGGTAAAACCATGCTTCTCGCTACAGTTGTAAGCGCTCAGGAAGCAAAAGAAGATGTAGATTTTATGCCACTTAGCGTGGAGTACAAGGAAAAATTTGCGGCTAGCGGACGTTTTCCTGGAGGTTTCATGAAACGCGAAGCAAAACCCTCCGATTACGAAATTCTGATTGCTCGTTTAATCGACCGTGCGCTTCGTCCGTTATTCCCAGAGGATTACCACGCCGACACATTTGTTACAGTTAATCTAATTTCTGCTGAAAAGGACATCATGCCTGACTCATTGGCAGGATTAGCTGCCTCTGCAGCACTTGCAGTTTCTGACGTTCCGTTCCACGGTCCAATATCCGAAGTTCGCGTAGCCCGCGTTAAAGGCAAATTTATGATTAACCCAACCTTCAAAGAGGTTGAGGAGGCCGATATTGATATGATAGTAGCCGCCACTTACGACAATATACTTATGGTTGAAGGCGAACTTAAAGAGGTATCCGAAGCCGATATGCTCGAGGCCATCAAAATTGCCCACGATGCCATTAAACCACAATGTCTTGCTCAAATAGAACTGGCCAAAGAGGTTGGCGTTATTAAGCGTCAGTATTGCCACGAAACTAACGACGAGGTATTAAAAGCAAAAGTTAACGAGTTCTGCTACGATAAAGTTTACAACATAGCAAAATCGGTTCTTCCTAAACATGAACGTTCCGAAGCCTTTGAGGCGATAAAAAAATCTTTTATTGAAACCTTACCTGAGGAAGAGCGCGAGGCAAAAACATTCCTGGTTAACCGCTACTATCACACGGTTGAGAAAGAAGCCATGCGCAATATGATTCTGAACGAGGGTGTACGCCTTGATGGCAGAAAGACTAACGAAATCCGTCCAATTTGGTGTGAGGTAGATTACTTACCAATGGCCCACGGTTCAGCAGTGTTCACTCGCGGCGAAACCCAGTCGTTAACTACTGTAACTATTGGAACAAAACTAGATGAGAAGATTATTGACGAGGTGTTAATGAAAGGTACTGAGAAATTTACCCTACATTATAACTTTCCGGCATTCTCCACCGGGGAGGCAAAACCTTCGCGCGGTGTTAGCCGCAGGGAAATTGGACATGGAAACCTTGCTCACAGAGCGTTGAAAAACATGATACCTCATCCCGACGAGAATCCTTACGCAATTCGTGTTGTTAGCGACATTCTCGAATCAAACGGTTCATCGTCGATGGCAACAGTTTGCGCTGGCACATTGGCGCTAATGGATGCTGGTATTAAGATAAAGAAACCTGTATCTGGTATTGCAATGGGACTAATCACGGAGAAAGGTAGTAACCGTTTTGCTGTGTTATCGGATATTTTAGGCGATGAGGACCATTTAGGCGATATGGACTTTAAAGTTACCGGGACCAAAGATGGCATTACTGCAACACAGATGGATATTAAGGTCGAAGGATTATCGTACGAAGTTTTAGCAAAAGCATTACACCAAGCTCACGAAGGAAGAATACACATCCTTGGAAAAATTTTGGAAACCATTCCAGAACCACGTGCGGAGTTTAAACCTCACGCTCCACGTATTGAGCAATTAACTATACCACGCGATTCAATTGGAGCTGTTATTGGCCCAGGCGGCAAAGTAATCCAAGAGATTCAGCGCGAAACATCAACCACAATCACCATTGAGGAGGTTAACAACCAAGGTGTTGTTAGTGTGTTTGCCGATACTGCCGACAGCATTTCTGCTGCAGTTAGATGGATTAAGGGAATTGTTGCTGTACCTGAGGTAGGCGAAATCTATCATGGTAAAGTTAAGTCAATAATGCCTTTTGGTGCATTTGTGGAGATTATGCCTAACAAGGATGGTCTTTTACATATCTCTGAAATTGAGTGGAGACGTGTTGAAAAAGTTGAAGACGTGCTCAAGGAAGGCGATATGATTGATGTAAAACTTATCGAAATTGACAAGAAAACAGGTAAACTAAAACTTTCGAGAAAAGTTTTACTGGAAAAACCTGAAAAACCCGAGATCAAAAAAAATGAATAGCGATAAAAAGGGAACCTCCGGTTCCCTTTTTTGTTTTTTGTAACTAACTCAAAAATATTGACAAAACAAATCGATTTTAATAATTTTATGTATTTTTGTAGTTAGACTGAATTTAAAGTAAAATCACATACAATGAAAAAAATCGCTGTAGTCCTAATAGCCTTTATTCCAATGGTGTTTATTGCATGCAACAGCAATAGGGTTAAGTACCCTGAAACCAAAAAGGTAGATGTTGTTGATAATTATTTTGGAACTCAAGTTGCCGATCCTTATCGCTGGCTTGAGGATGATAAATCGCCCGAAGTTGCCGAATGGGTGAAAGCTCAGAATGAGGTAACAAACAACTACCTCAACAGTATACCTTTCAGAGGTATAATCAAGGACCGTTTAAGTGAAATCTGGAATTACACATCTACAGGAACTCCTTTCAAAGAGGGTGGTCGTTACTACTTTTTCCGTAAGGATGGCCTACAGAATCAAAGCGTACTCTACACAATGGAAACGCTCACATCTGAACCCAAGGTATTATTAGACCCAAATACTTTCAGCGAAGATGGAACTGTTGCCTTATCCACCATAGCCCCTTCGCGCGATGGAAAGTACTTGGCTTATGCTACTAACGATGGCGGATCCGACTGGCAAAAAATTAGCGTTATCGATTTAAACACTGGCAACAAATTATCTGACGATATTAAATGGGTTAAGTTTTCATCAATTGCTTGGCATAAAAACGGATTCTTTTATAGCAGATATGATGCAACAGATGATGGCTCAGAACTGTCAAACATCAACAAAAACCATAAAGTATACTACCATAAGATTGGCAGTTCCACAGAAACCGATCAATTGATTTTCTCAAACAGCCAGTACCCTCTAAGAAACTATGCTGCTCAAGTAACTGAGGATGAAAAGTACCTGATTATTTATGAAACAGAATCTACCTATGGAAATTCAATTTACATTAAGAATTTAAGCGATCCTAAGGGTGATTTTTCGCAGTTAACAACCGGCTTTGAGTTCGAATATAGTGTTCTCGATCATATTAAAGACCACTTAATTGTTCTAACTAACTATAAAGCACCAAAATACAAACTCATCAAAATCAACATTAATACTCTTGACGTAGGAAACTGGCGAGATCTTCTTCCTGAACGCAAAGACGTTCTTAAAAGTTGTGCATTAATTGGAGGGAAGGTTGTTGCCAATTATATTGTTGATGCAAAAAGTAAAGTTGAGGTTTACAGCCTTGAAGGAGAAAAACTATCCGACATTGAACTTCCTACACTTGGCACTATTGGTGGCATATCAGGATCGATGGACGATAGCATAGCATTTTACAATTTCTCTTCGTTCACAGTTCCTTCCGTTGTTTACAAGTACAATGTAGAAACAAATAAGTCTACAGAATTATTCAAACCCGATATCAACTTCAACTTTGATGATTATGAGACCAAGCAAGTGTTCTACACCAGTAAGGATGGCACACAAGTTCCAATGTTTATTGTTCACAAGAAGGGCTTAGAGCTAAATGCTGAAAATCCAACACTACTATACGGTTATGGTGGATTTAATCAAAGTATTATGCCATACTTTAGCACGGCTCGATTGCTTTGGCTAGAAAAAGGTGGAGTATTTGCTCTGGCAAATTTGCGTGGAGGTGGCGAATACGGTGAAAATTGGTATAGAGCTGGTACAAAACTTAACAAACAAAACGTATTCGACGATTTTATTGCTGCTGCAGAATATCTTATTAAAGAAAGATACACTTCTCCTAAAAAATTAGCTATTCAAGGTGGTTCTAACGGTGGTCTTTTAATTGGAGCAGTTATTAATCAACGCCCCGATTTATTCAAAGTAGCAATACCTCAAGTTGGAGTTATGGATATGCTTCGCTTCCATAAATTCACCATTGGTTGGGCTTGGGTTAACGATTACGGATCGAGCGAGGACTCCATTCAGTTCCTAAATTTATACAGATACTCTCCAATTCATAACATACAATCGGGAGTTAAGTACCCGGCAATACTTGTTACTACTGCTGATCATGACGACAGTATTTGCTCTGGCAAATTTGCGTGGAGGTGGCGAATACGGTGAAAATTGGTATAGAGCTGGTACAAAACTTAACAAACAAAACGTATTCGACGATTTTATTGCTGCTGCAGAATATCTTATTAAA
>WBUV01000312.1 GCA_008933525.1 Bacteroidales bacterium
ACTTTAGGGTCGATAGCCGCCTCCCTCAGCATTTTAATGTAGTAGGTAAAATTATGAAAAGGGTAATGGAGCATCACATCATGCTTGGCAATAACCGCTAGTATACTTTTTGATTCTTCAAGTTCAGTTACAGGAATTGGGGGTAATGGCTCGTTAACCAATTTTGCGTTCGAAAAATCGGGGAATTTTATAAAATCTCTAAAGTTATGGTACCGACCACCAGGAATTCCAAAATCGTCCTCGTCCAAATCCATTGCCTTTGTTAAAAACTCAAACATCTCGGATGGAATCTTGGAATCGTAAACAAATCTTACCGGTTCACCTTTTTTACGGTTCTTTACTCCTTTGGATATTTTTTCGAGCAAACTCTCCGAGATATCGTTATCCACATCTATCTCGGCATCGCGAGTAATTTTTATGGTGTAAGCTTCAAAATGGTCGTACGGAAAAATACTAAAGACCTCATCGAGGCAAAGCCTTATAACATCATCGAGCAGAATAATGTAGTGCTTATCATCTTTTTTAGGAAGCAGAATAAAACGCGATATCAGCCTTGTAGGTATTTCGATAAGCGAATACTCCTTTACGTCCTTATTCTTTTTAAACGATAATTTAACAGCCAAGTAAATGGACTGGTCAACCAGTTCAGGGAAATGCTCCAAGCCTTTGAGCATTATTGGAGCAAGATGTGTTGATATATGCTTCTTAAAGTATGATCGCAAATAATCGACTTGTGAGGGTTGTAAACTTTTTTCGTCGATTAAATAGATTTTCTCCTTTTGAAGTTCTTTTATGATATCAGCAAAAATTAAATCGAACTTAGCTTGATAGGATATAACGATTCGTTGAATTTTTTCAAGAATCTTACGGGGATTTTGTCCCATTATCTTTTTAGCACCCTTTTCAACTACCAATAATCGGCGCTGCGTGGCGACTCTAATGCGAAAAAACTCATCCAAGTTATTGGAAAAAATACCGAGAAACTTCAAGCGCTCAATAACTGGCACATCAGGATTTTCCGCTTCCTGCAATACCCTACCGTTGAATGACAACCAACTTAACTCCCTGTTTACTAATTGAATATTCTTTGCCATATTAAAAAGTTCTAACCTTTAAAGGTAGAATTCCTTTACAATTTACTTATTATTAAAGTATTATCAAATTGTTAATTTTCTATTCGGTGAGTATAAAATTTGTGTTGAATTCAACTAATGCTGATTTCCTAATACTCGCCCAATCGGGAGTATCAAAATATAGGCATACAAAGCCCGATGTGGGTAGTTCAAATATTGGTTCTGGCAAAAAGCCATTCACAAAGTACGATAGTGTTGGGTTATGCCCAACTATCATCAAACTTTTAATATCGGCGGATTGATTAGATATAACCTCCTGAATCATTGCCTCATCAGCATCATAAATCTTTTTATTCAGCAATATTTTCTCCATAGGGAAACCAATACCCTCGGCAAATAGCACAGATGTATGAACAGCCCTGTTTGCGGGACTTGTAACAATTAAATCGAGATTTTTAACAGTGTCCTTAACTGCTTTAGCAAGATTTGCAATATCCTTAATCCCTTTAGGCTTAAGCGCTCTATCCTTATCGCTCTTATCAACCTCGCTCCACGAGGATTTTGCGTGCCGAAGAATAAATAACTCTCTGCGCATAGTCTCATTTTTTGTTAAATACAAAATTACCATTTTAACGCAGCAAAGAATCTCAATTGTTGATGAGATTCCTCACTACGTCTCAAATGGTTCGTTATAGTTTCATTCAAACTACTTTATAGCAAATCGCTGGCTAACTCGGCCAAGTAGCTGCGCTCACCCTTAACCAAATTAACATGTGCAAACAGTTCCTGTCCGTGCATCTTATCGGTTAGGTGGGTTAATCCGTTCGATTTCATATCCAAGTAAGGATGATCAATTTGATGGATATCGCCAGTGAAAATAATCTTTGTACCCTCGCCCGCTCTAGTAATAATTGTCTTAATCTCGTGAGGGGTTAAGTTTTGAGCCTCGTCCACAATAAAGAATACATTTGATAAACTGCGACCACGGATATAGGCAAGCGGAGTAATAACCAACTTCTCGGTACGCAACATCTCCTCAATATGCATGTAATCCTTGCTGGTTGACTTAAACTTATTCTTAATCACAGTAAGGTTATCGAACAAGGGCTGCATGTAAGGCCCAATTTTATCATTTATATCGCCTGGAAGGAAACCAATATCACGGTTCGAAAGGGCAACAATTGGCCTTGCCAACAGAATTTGATCAAACTTATCCTCCTGATGTAAAGCTGCAGCAAGCGCAAGTAAGGTTTTACCTGTTCCAGCCTTACCAGTTAATGCAACAAGTTGAATATCGGGGCGCATTAGCGCATCGAAAGCAAAGGCTTGCTCTGAATTTCGAGGCTCAATACCGTATGCACGAGTTTTCTCAACCCGATCAAGTTTTGTAGTAACCTTATCGTAATGCGCTAAAGCGCTGGACTTATTTCCCTTAAGAATAAAATACTGATTTGCATAAGGTTTTAACTTAATATCCTTGGCTTTTAAGCCTTCGTGTACATCGTACATTTTTTGGATATCGGAATCGCTTAGGCCTTCAATAGTTTCCACATCTTTCTTAAGCGAATCAACATCTTCAACTTTATCGGAAAGATAATCCTGAGCAACAATACCCAAGGATTTTGCTTTCATTCTCAGGTTGATGTCCTTGGTAACAAGTATTACTGGTCTATCGGCATTATTTTTTGCTAAATAATGGGTAATAGCAAGAATTCTGTGGTCGGGACTCTTCTCAGCAAACGATTCATTCATCGCATCGGAAAAAGGCTTACCCGTCTCAATTCTAAGCTTTCCTAAATCTTTCCCCAGCTGAATTCCCCCGTTAAAAAGCTTGTCGCCAGCAATTTTATCAAGTTCCCTTACAAATTCACGAGCATGATAGTTAATCATCTCGTTGCCCTTCTTAAAATGGTCTAGCTCCTCCAGTGCAACAATCGGAATGACAATGTCGTTCTCCTCAAAGTTGTAAATGCAATGAAAATCGTGCAAAATAACATTGGTATCCAACACAAAAATCTTCTTGGGTTTCTTAGTAGCCATAAGTCAAATCTTTAGAATTATCTTATAAATATAACAAAAAAGACGCCTAATTATTCCGAAATACCTGAAAAGTTGTGTTAGCAAATGGTTAATTTTGGTTATTCGAAAAGCAACATTGACCAGCGATGCCCAATAAATGGTAAAAGTGTTATTAGGATGCATCATACTTCAAATAAAAAATAACTAAACTTGCAGCAAATTTAAAGCAATGAACTACCAGGAAACGCTCGATTACCTATTCTCGCAGCTACCAATGTTTCAGCGAATAGGGAAGGCTGCCTATAAAGCAGATTTAGGGAACACCCTGCAACTAGACGAATACTTTAATCATCCACATAAAAACTTCAAATCCATTCATATTGCGGGTACAAATGGTAAGGGAAGCACATCGCATATGCTTGCATCAATCCTGCAGAGTGCAGGATACAAGGTAGGGCTTTATACATCGCCACATTTAAAGGATTTTAGGGAGCGTATTAGAATTAACGGTGAGATGATACCTGAAATCGAGGTAATCGATTTTGTTGCTAAACATAAAACGCTTTTCGAGCAGGTGAAACCCTCATTTTTTGAGATGACTGTTGCTCTTGCTTTCGACTACTTCGCCCGAGAAAAGGTTGACATTGCTGTTGTTGAAGTAGGATTAGGAGGAAGATTAGATTCTACCAACATCATAACTCCACTACTTTCAGTTATAACCAATATTGGATTTGACCACACCGATTTACTAGGTGATACTTTACCCAAAATTGCCACGGAGAAAGCAGGAATAATCAAAAAAGGAGTGCCTGTTGTTGTTAGTCAACTTCAACCCGAGGTCTCACAAGTGTTTACTGATAAAGCCCAAGAAACAAAATCGGAACTAATATTTGCCGAACAGCAATATAAGGTTGAGAAGATTGATTATTCCGACACATACCAATCAATATCCATAAACCACAAAAGTGTTGTAACTAGTTGGGATTTAGACTTAATGGGTTCGTATCAAAAGTACAACCTTACAGGAGTTCTTGCTTCAATAGATATTCTTAATAAGATTGGATTGAGTATTTCGAAAGATAAACTAGCAGCAGGACTAAAATCCGTGCAAAAATCAACAGGATTAATGGGTCGCTGGCAGAAGTTGCAGGATTCTCCAAAGATATTCTGTGATACTGGCCATAACGTTGATGGTATAATGCAAGTCCTGGAGCAAATTAAACGTATTCCCCACAAACAACTGCATATGGT
>WBUV01000313.1 GCA_008933525.1 Bacteroidales bacterium
TTCCAGTCGTGTGAGTAACCACCACCAGAACTACCCATTCCAGCGTGACCGAATTGGTCGTATCGGGCGCGTTTATTGTCATCGCTTAAAACCTCGTAAGCCTCGGCGGCTTCTTTAAACTTATCCTCGGCTTCCTTATCTCCAGGGTTCTTGTCGGGGTGATACTGAATGGCCTTTTGTCGGTAGGCTTTTTTTATTTCCTCCTTACTTGCACTCTTGCTAACGCCAAGTATCTCGTAAAAATCTCTTTTTGTTGTCATAACTTCAGTTTAGCTTATTCGCCCACAACTACCTTTGAGAATCGCATTACTTTATCGTTAAGCATATACCCTTTTTGAACTACGTCTACAATTTTACCTTTTTGCGCTTCGTCTTGAACAGGAAACTTTGTGATAGCCTCGTGCAAATCGGTGTTCAGTTCCTTTCCAACAGCATCAATCTCCTTAACGCCTTTTGATTTTAAGAACTCGTTGAATTTGCTCACGATTAGCGATAGTCCATCCTTAACTGCGTTAATATCGGTTGCAGTTTCTATTACTTTTAGAGCTCTGTCCAGATCGTCAACAACAGGAAGTAAATCTTTTAAAACTTCCTCTGAACCATACTTTAGAATATCAGATTTCTCGCGAAGAGTTCTTTTACGGTAGTTATCGAATTCGGCTGAGAGACGAAGGTATTTGTCCCTCATATCCTCAAACTGACCTGCGAAATCAGTAGTTTCCTCTTTTTTGTCGGACTCAAGTTGAGTGGTTTGCTCATTCTCAACAGCGATATTCTCCTCCGCTTGTGCGGTTTGAGTATCATTTACTTCTGTAGTTTTTTTCTCCTCTGCCATCTCTTCGTTATGCTTGTGTTTCTTGCTCATAGCTCAATATGTAGTATTTTATTTAATTATCATCTAAATGTTTCGCCTGAAATCATCAAAAGTTGTTCCATTAAACAGATTGCGTCAAAATGGCACAAAGGTAGGAAAAGGAATGGAAATAGATGCGAATATGAAAAAGTTAGTTGAGAGGAATTAACCCCTCAAGGGTTCAAAACCCTTGAGGGGGTTGACGAAAATAGCGTATCTGTTCCGATACGCTATTCATCTTTATTCTAACTCTTAAAAACTATTTTTTCTTTCCCTTTTTACCATCTTCCTTTGGTTTTTCAGACTCATCGGGAGCAAAAAGACCATTGCGCGATAGTAGATGGTCTAAATTTGCAACTCCGTAAACTACAATTGCTGTTACAATTGATGTGTGGTTTGAATATTCAGGTGGGCATTTTTCGTATGTGTCGCGCTCGGTATGCCAAATTTCGCCGTAGCTAAAATCGTAGCCATTAATATCTTCGGTACCGAATTGGAATGTGGGTACTCCCTGAACAATAAATGGTGCGGTATCGGTACCACCTGGAGATTTAGGCTTTGGACGAGGAGTTGCTTTGCGAACCGCGAATGGGAAATTTGAGTTGATTCCATTAATTGGTTTGCAAATAGTTTCAAAGTCACCTAACATTGCCTCTGGAACAGTTATGCTGGTTGCTACTGTAGGTCCTCCGTCGCGGTTAAACATTGCTGAAATTTTGTCCATTTTATCAGTGTTGCTTTGAACCCATGCGGTTGATCCTAAAAGACCAAATTCTTCGCCCGACCATAAACAAACAAGAATTGTGCGTTTGGATTTGCCGCCTGCCTTCATAATTAAACGAGCCGCTTCCATGGCAGGAGCAACTCCCGAAGCGTCATCAACAGCACCTGTTGCAACATCGAAAGCATCGAGGTGGCCACCCATAATAACATACTCATCGGGGAATTCAGTTCCTTTAATTACACCGATTACAGTGTGATAGGGGATAGGCCCTGGACGGAAATGGTTGCGAATGTCAAACTCCAACTGGAAGTACCTACGCTCTTTTGCCATTTGCTCAATCATCTTATACTGATGCTCATCGAGTTTGATATCTGGTACTTTGGGCAGATTATCCCAAGTCATTTTATCGATATTTTTTCTGTCGTATAAAGCATTTATTGGTGTTGAGCTCGATTGGATTATACCTAATATTCCGGCATCAACCATTTGCTTGTAGAAAAGTCCTGGTTCCTCAATCATTGGCATTAGTTCCTTTTGCTGGCCGTTTCTGTTCATCCAGTTTTCGCGGCGGATTTCATCATTTTTCTTTTCAATCTCTGCGTTTTGAGCAATTATTGAATCGCGACGAATATTGCCTCTGTCGGAATAATCAATTGGCCAGCCAGCATTTTTCCCCGATACAAGCACCCAAGCGCCTTTGAGTTTGCCTTTCATCCGTTCGAACTCACGTTTAGTTTTTGGTTCAATCATAACATGTCCGCGTTGCACACCTTTTGTACCGACTGTATATGATGGTGTTGCAAAGTGTAGTATTGTTCCTTTATCATCGAGTAAACGTCCAAACCATGGGCCTCGGTTAAAGCCAATTGGCAAAACGCCTGTTTCGTGAAGTACAACTTCCATTCCCCATTCCTTGAATTTTTGTGAAGCCCAACTTACTGCAGCGTCATAGTTGGGCGAGCCTATAGGTCGACCTCCTATACGATTAGCCAAAACATCTAGATGATTCATTGTTTGATTATCGGTTGTGCCGATCTCAATTATTTTCTGAACAACAGGATCGGTTTGCGCATACAATCCTTCTCCAAAAATCAATAAGAATGATAAAGAGAGAGTAAAGAGTATTTTTTTCATGGTTGAAGTTTTAGGTTTTTGTGTTAGAGTGTAATAAACATTTATGGTTTAATATTTTTTGTTTGGACAGTTACAAAAAAATAACCCTCTGCTTCAGAAAAGAAACAGAGGGCATGTTTTGTCTAATTTACATTAGAATCCCATTCCAAATTTATTCCAGTAAAACTCTTCCAACTCTTTCCATCTTAGCATTGTTGCTCCGGTAAAATCCTTGGTGTAATGTGTTAAAAGCTTATTGGCATCGGTCCTTTTGCCATTACTTATAAGTGTAGAAACTTGTTGCTCAAGGAATTTTGATTCAGTGTTAACTTTTTGTTCAAAGTATGCCACTTCGCCCATCATTTCTTCTCGGGTTTCTTGCCAAGCCAGTGTGGCAAGTTTATTTGCTTTGCGATATTGCCAAAGGGCAGCATCGGTTCTGTAGCGTTTTTGTCCACAATAGTTGAAGTAGTCTGGTAACTCAGTAGTCCCAGCGAAAATTGGTATGCGAGGGCTTTGTCCGGGGTTGTCGAGTGAGAACCACATTAATCCACCAATCTCATCGGGTAACCAATCTCTTAGCTGAGTGATGTGCGAGTACGAACACCATGATACTGCTACAGTCCGTTGGAAATTAATAGCATTTTCGTTTAAAAAGTTTAGCATGTTTCTTTCGTGGCCGGTTAACCAAGGGTGTGCAATAGGGGATAAAACTGTATCCTGACTAATCACTTCGCGCTTATCGTTAAACTTCTTTTTAACGTACTTCATATTTTGAGTCATGTCGTACTTTGTGCCTTCGTAAGTTTCTCGGTAAAGTGCTATAACATCGTTTACCGATACTTTTTTCTCTGGCTTAACCGAAAAAGGCAATTCTTCCATTTCCATGCTAAGTTTAAGCGATGGTGCAAATGTGTTGAGTATAAAATAGTCGCGAATGGTATAAGGTTTTTTTACGTTACCATAAGCTTTCCAGAATTTAAAAGGAGCAACTCCATCCCAAAGGTTTAGTTTTTTTGCAACCTCAAAAACATTCTCCGATGCCATAAAATGTTCCTTATCCTTAAGGTTGATCTCTGAGATTCTTGCAATATTAGCCGATACTCCAACATGATCGTCGGGGATACGTTGAGCAGCCCATACGCCGCCGATTTTATCGGGACCCTCGCCGAAAATTTCCATCTGCCAAACTTCTTTTTTGTCGGCTATTGTGATGCACTCGCCCCAATCGCCATAGCCATACTCCTTAATTAGTTTGCCAATAAGTTGTATTGCTTCGCGTGCGGTTGTACAACGTTGTAGCGCTATGCGTTGAAGTTCTTCAATGAGAAACATTCCATTATCGTTTACCAATATCTTAGCCCCGGTAATGGTGGTTTCGCCCATTGCGAGTTGCTTCTCGTTTAAACTTGGGTAGGCAGTATTCAGAAAGGTATATGTTTCTTTTGCTTGAGGAATTTCACCTACTTTTTTCACGTTACGCATATCCCAGCGATTTTCGGTTTTTAGTAGACCTTTGTAAATTGCTGTAACAGTATCGTTTTTAAATTTTTCGCCTTTTTCAACGGTAACCCTGGTGCGGTATTTACCATCGCATGTGTGGCTGGTTATAACG
>WBUV01000314.1 GCA_008933525.1 Bacteroidales bacterium
ACACAGAACTATTAATCTTTTTCTCAATAAAGGATATAATAAACATTATTTTTCTTGTACTTATTTCCGACCTATCATTATCACTTCCAAGCATTAGGAGATTAGTAGGCCTAGATATTAAGTATTTTATGAAATTCAACCATAGAATTATTAGAATTACTGTAGTTCTATGCATTATTTTATGGGTTGTTTTCCTTGGTATAAGTTTTTCTCTTTTTCATAATCATAATATCCTAAATGATGAAAACAGCGCTATTACACTAATTGTTATTTTTCTAGGCGGAATAATTTCTTCCAGAATAATAATTCACTATACTGAAATGCAACTTATTGCATCAAATCGCCTTTCGGAGAGTGAAAAATACTTAAAAATGCAGTTCGAGAAGATGCCCAATGCTTTTATTCTATGGGATAAAAATTTTAGAGTAAAAAAATGGAACCCTTCTGCTGAAAAAATATTTGGTTATACCGAATCTGAAATAATTGGTAAAAGCGCCCTTGAAACAATTGTTCCTGAAAATCAGAATACAATAGTTAGTGAAGTTTGGAGTAAATTAATTAAGAATAAAGCCGAAGTAATAACAAATGATAACATAACTAAGGATGGTAGAGTTATTACATGCGAGTGGTCCAACAACCCTATCACTGATAAAAACGGAGAAGTAACCGAGGTTATTTCAATGGTTCAAGACATTACCGTTCGAAATAAAATAGAAGCATGTCTTCAATTTGTTGCATTACAAGAATGGGAAAAGGAGAATGATTTTTTTGAGAGTACAACAAAATATATTGGAAAAACATTAAACTTTGATTATGTCCTTATTAGTATAATTAATGAAAACAGCAAACAAGTAAATACACTATCTTACTACGCTGGAGGACGAATAATACCAAATGTCACCTATAATCTTGAAGGTTCACCATGTGAGAATGTTTTTGGGAAAAATTTATGCATTTACCCAAATCAAATACAAAAATTATTTCCCAATGATATAGCCTTAACTAAAATGAATGCCCAAAGTTATGCCGGTCATCCTCTATGGGATTCAAATGGAAAACCAATTGGGCTAATAGCATGTATTAGTAAGCAACCTATTGTTCACGATGAACTAATAAAACCTATTCTATTTATTCTTTCCTCGCGGGTTAGCTCCGAAATGGTTAGAATAAAAACACAAAAGGCCCTTATTGAGAGTGAAGAAAAATATCGGTTGTCATTTATAACTAGTCCCGACTCAGTTAACTTAAACTCTCTGGATGGAACTTATATTGATATAAACGAAGGTTTTACAAGATTAACTGGCTACTCAAAAGCAGATGTTATTGGTAAAACTTCGCTTGAAATAAATATTTGGAACAATCCCACCGACAGAGACCTTCTTATTAAAGGATTAAAAGAAAAGGGATTTGTTGATAATTTTGAAGCAAAATTCAAATGTAAGGACGGTTCATTAAGAACCGCCCTTATGTCGGCAAGAATAATAAATATTAATCAAGAGCCATGTATCTTATCCATTACTAGAGATATAACTGACCGGAAATTAGCTGAAGAAAAGTTACGCGCAAGCGAGGAGCGGTTTAAAGCGGTATCAGAATCGGCCGAAGAGTGGATCTGGGAGACCAACGCTGAGGGACTGTATACCTATTCGAATGATATTGTCGAAAAAATCCTTGGCTATAAACCAGAAGAGATAGTTGGCAAAATGCACTTTTACGATTTATTCGACGAAGAATTGCGAGAGCATTACAAAAACATAGCCAATGAGGCATTTGCACTTAAAGTTGGATTTAAAGATTTTATCAACTACAATACTCACAAAAATGGAAGTAAAGTCATTTTACGCACAAGTGGCAATCCGATTCTAAATAATGAGGGAAAACTAATTGGTTACAGAGGAGCAGATGCGGACATTACATTACAAAAACAAACCGAAATTGAGTTAAAGGAAAGTGAGGAAAAGTATCGGCTCCTTTTCGAAAATATGACAACAGGTTTTGCTCTACACGAAATTATTTGCGATGAAAACAATAAACCAATCGACTATAAATATTTAGCAGCAAATCCAGCATTCGAGAAACTTACGGGTATCCCTTCGTCAAGTGTTATTGGCAAAAGTATTAAGGAGTTATTGCCAAATATTGAGCCATACTGGATTGAAACTTTTGGTAAAGTAGCTCTTTTGGGTGAATCAATTACATACGAGAATTATTCAAGTGATATTGGCAAATATTTCGACACATGGGTATTTGCTCCTCGTAGGGGACAGTTTGCAGTTGTATTCAACGATATTACTGCAAGAAAAAAAGCAGAACAGTCTATTAAACAATTATCCATTGCCATAGAGCAAAGCCCTGTATCGGTTGTAATTACTGACACATCAGGAAGAATTGAGTATATTAACCCAAAATTCACCGAGGTAACAGGGTATCAACTGGATGAAGTTATTGGTAAAAATCCTCGCGTTCTCAAATCGGGGCAAACGTCGAAAGAAGAATACGACAACTTATGGAAAAGCATAAAATCGGGGAAGGAATGGAGAGGAGAGTTTTGCAACATTAAAAAAAATAAACAGCGATTTTGGGAAAGTGCTGTTATTTCCCCAATCATAAATGACAATGGAGAAATTACTCATTACGTAGGTGTAAAGGAAGATATCACCGAGAAAAAAGAGTACGAAAAGAAAATCCTTAATTCAATTATTGAAGCCGAGGAAAGGGAACGTAACAGATTCTCGCGTGAACTTCACGATGGAATTGGCCCACTCCTATCAACCATTAAACTATACTTCCAGTGGCTCGCAGAATCGTCCGATAAGGATGATAAATCAACCATAATTGAAAAAGGCGAAAAGAATATTAATGATGCGATTGAAACAATCCGTGAAATATCAAACAATCTTAGTCCTCGCACATTGAATAGTTTTGGAGTTAATGCAGCTTTAAGAAACTTTATCGACAGCATTAATAAAACACAAAAACTTCAAATTAATTTGATCTCAAATATCGATGTCCGTTTCGATGAAAAAATTGAAATTATACTTTACAGAGTCTCCACAGAACTCATAAACAACACTTTGAAGTACGCAAAAGCATCGAAGGTAAGCATAAATCTATTTTACAATACCGAAAAAAATATTGTAAACTTGAACTATTACGACAATGGGATGGGATTCAATTTCGAGGAAACAATGCACGCTGGAAAAGGATTAGGTTTACAGAATATTGTCCAGAGAATTAACTCAGCAAATGGTAAACTAAATCTTACTAGTAGTTTAGGTAATGGAATCTTTGTGGAAATTGAACTACCAGTAGAAGTTAAAAAATAGTATATTAGCAATAAATTTGCTGTAATGCTCAAAACCAACAAATATAAGATAGTAATTGTTGACGACCATGCCCTTTTCAGGGAGGGCATTAAACTGCTTATAGAACATGAAAAAATAGGTGAAGTTATTGCCGAACTGGAGAATGGGAAAAAATTCCTTGATTTCATTGCCGATGAAAAACCCGATATAGTTCTAATGGATATTGACATGCCCATAATGAATGGCATAGAAGCAACACAAAAAGCATTAGAGCTATATCCTGATCTAAATATTCTGGTACTTTCGATGCATGGCGACCAAAATCACTATAACCAGCTAATAAGCGCCGGTGCAAAGGGATTCGTCCTGAAAACATCGGGTAAACAGGAACTTCAAAATGCCATCACAACTGTATTACACGGCGACAGCTATTTTTCGAGCGAGTTGCTTCGCAAAATTATTGTTGAGATTTCAAAACCAAAGGAACACGATAAATCGAACAAACTTAATATTGATTTTACCGAACGAGAACTTGAGGTTCTTGGATATTTATGTGGAGGATTTACAGTTAGCGAAATTGCCGATAAAATGTTCCTAAGCGTAAAAACCATTGAAGCCTATCGATCCAAACTGCTCCAAAAAACTGGTGTAAAAAACACTATTTGTTTAGTTCTATTCGCCATAAAAAACAAAATAGTATCACTATAAATCATAAGAGTCCTATAAAGTTTTAGTTCTTCTACGAATAAAAAATTACGCTACTCTGTAGCTTAATTACGCAGATTCAAACAACTTATCTACAAATATTTTACCGCTAAGCGGCTAATAATTAGCAGCAGAGCTGCGGTATAATTGTAGCGAATGCGAACACCGACAAAAGCAAGCTCCAGCGGAGCGAAATATAATTATAAGCCTTTAGAATAAACCGTCTATGAGATTATAAATCTTTTTTTTTGGACAACAATAACTATAAATTAAAATCTACTAGGGTTTACACC
>WBUV01000315.1 GCA_008933525.1 Bacteroidales bacterium
TCTCAATAATATTCAAAAATATTTGTTTGAGTTTAACGGGGTCGCCAAGTAGCGTTTTTGGTAAATTCTCGTCAATTTTAACGCTAAAACTAACCGATTGCGATTGCGAGGCAAAAAGTTTAATCGTATTGTTAATGGTGTTGCTAAGGTTGAAACTGATGTTAAAGTCGGCTTGAGATTGCAAATCACTACTCGATATTTCAACCATGCTATTCAAAACATTTACCAGATTATTGGTTGATGCCTGTATTGTGTCAATCATATCCTTGTACTTTTCGTCGAGTGTAGCGTTCGATAGCATGTTGGATATAATCATTACATTATTGAGTGGAGTTCTAATTTGATGTGATAGTTTTGCCAAGTACTCCTCCCTTTGTTTGCTATCATTCTTTTGCTCCAGTAAAAGTTTTTCAGTTTCTTGAATTCTCTTTACTTTATAGAAAAACAGTAACGAAACTGCAAATTGAAGGGTAGGATAAAAAGTTAAAACTAGAATCTTAATCATAGGTTCAAGCAGTCGTGCTTTGTTCCCTTCAATAGGGGCAAAAAGCAAGATGGCTAAAACTATTTCAAACACAACAGCAACAACATTACCCTTAGAGTAATCAAATGATGTAATTGCTACGATAGGAAAAAGTAATACAGCCCATAAAACCAAATAGTTTATATTGCCTATTGCTATAACTAGCAACAAAGAAGTTCCAAGTATAAATAACGCTAATGGAGCGAATGTTTTGATCTGTTTTTTTGAAAATGCAAGAACGAGAATTATTGAAATTGATATAAATGATGTGGTAAGTATAATGCCTGAGGTATAATCCGATTTTATAAACGATAATGTAGATAGAATTAGTAAGAAAAAGATTGTAGCAAGTGTAGATATGCTATACTGCACTAATTTGTCCGAAGTGTCTTTGGACGTATTGCTACTTATGTTAAACGAGCAAAAGTCAAGAAGAATGTTAGCTATTTTCATAAAAAAAACAAATTTTGAATCGCTATGAAATATCTGCAAAAATCAAGAACAACTCCTAGTAGCAATTTTAAAGTAATAAAATTATGCTGCCTCGATTGAAATCAATAACAGATTAAAACCAAAGATAGCACAAAAAAATTAATATAATTTTTTTTGATTTAATTTTATAGGTATAAAGCTGAGTTTTGTTCAGCGAGGCTCTTTTTAATGTTTTTCTAAAAACAAAGCCAGGTTTTTACCAAACTTTGTTGATTACATTAATTATGGCCAAAACGCCTAAAAGCAGAATAACTGCTCCTGCAATTTTATTGATCCACCAAAGTTGCTTTAGCCTAAATTTATGTCGGAACAAATTTACTAAGGAGCTGAGCGAGTACCACCAAAGTGCTCCTCCTAGGAACACTCCAATTAGTGCTACGGAGGATAAACCTAAACTTTGATTGTGGTGAACAATTCCGGCAGCAGCAAATAGAGCAACGAAGAAAAATATTGCAAAGGGATTGGTTGCCGTTAGAAGCAGAACTGACAGGAAGTCTTCAATTAATTTATTTTGTTTCCTTTTATGCCTTTTTAGTTGCGATACTGGATTAGTGTAGAATGTTTTTAATCCCAGTAATATTACAATTATTCCCCCCACAAATTCAATTATTAGTTGTCGTTCCTCAATGAAGTTGATTATATAGGATAGGCTAAATCCTGCTATTGCGGCAAATATTGCATCTGCCACTGCTGCACCCAAACCCGATACAAAGCCACTAGTTCGACCCTTGTTGATCGTTCTCTGAATGCATATAACACCAATAGGCCCCAGGGGGATTGATGCGATTAATCCTATTATAATACCTTTAATGAGTAGGGATAATATCATTACTTTTTATTGAAATCAATTTTTAGAACGCAAATATAACAATTATCGACAAAAGAGAATAAACGTGTGCTGCTGTTAGCTCTAATTAATATACCTGTTATATATCATTAAATTGAGTTTTTAACCAATAGTTTCGGCTCCAGCATTTCAAAGATGGCGTATTTTACACCTTCCCGACCAAGTCCGGAATTTTTCACACCACCATATGGCATATGGTCAACTCTAAATGTAGGTACATCGTTAATTATTACTCCGCCTACCTCTAGCTTGCTATAAGCTTGGTTCATTTCGTCAATCTGATTGGTAAAAACTCCTGCCTGCAATCCATACTCCGATGAGTTTATAAATTTTATAGCATCGCCAAAAATCTCGTAAGGTTCAATTACAACTACTGGGCCAAAAACCTCCATTGCACAAACCTTCATATCCTGCGTTGTGTTTGTAATAATTGTGGGTTGTACAAAGCAACCATCGCGATTTCCCCCATATAGTATTTTTGCACCCTGCTCCACCGATTCCTTTATCCATTTCTCCACTCTTATTGCATTTTCCTCGTCAATCATTGCGGAGATGTCGGTGTTGCTGTCTGAGGGGTGGCCTTGCTTCATCTTCGAAGTACTCGCTACGAATCCTTCAATGAATTTATCGAAGATGCTTGTATGAACGAAAATTCTTTGGGTATGAATGCATACCTGACCAGAGTAAGCAAATGCCCCTGTTACACATTTGCTGATGGCGATATCAATATTCGACGAGGGAGCAATAACTACCCCTGCGTTACCACCAAGTTCTAGCACAACCTTTTTTCGTCCTGCCTGATTTTTCATTTTCCATCCCACTTGTGGTGAGCCTGTAAACGATAACATAGCAAAACGCTCGTCGGTTACAAGTTGATTCCCGGCGAGCCTATCCATAGGTAAAACGCTAAAAGCCCCCTTGGGTAATGCTGTGGTATCAATTATTTCGGCAAGAATTAATGCTGACATGGGAGTGGAGCGAGCAGGCTTTAGTATTATGGGACAACCCGATGCTATTGCAGGAGCAATTTTGTGAACACTTAGGTTTAACGGAAAGTTAAATGGCGATATTCCTGCAATTAGTCCAATTGGAAAATACTTTACAATTCCCTCTTTGCCTTCGCCTGCAGGCGTCCAATCTATTTGTATGATTTCAGATGGAAGCCTTTTCGATTCTTCTGCGGCTACTACAAAAACCTGAATGGCTCTATCAACCTCACCTAATGCTAATTTTAAGGGTTTGCCTGCTTCCAATGATAGAATATTTGCTAGTTCATTGCGTCGCTCTTTAATTTTTGTAGCAATATCCATTAATATTTCATACCTCTTGAACGATGGCAGGTTGGCCATTAACTCTTTGGCTTTTTCAGCCTTTGAAATAGCCAATTCTAATTGTTCTGTTCCTGCTAAATCAACATCAGCAACAACCTGTTTGTCCCAAGGGCATGTCACGTTGTATGAGTTGTTGGTTGGAATGAATTCACCCCCAACGTATGGTGTATATTTTTTCATTGCTTAAAGGAGTTGTATTTAATTATTAACCAAAAATACCATTTATCCATAACTTCTCGATATGCAAAAAGTTTATCTTTACGGGAGTTTTTGCATAAATGCAAATTTCCAAAATTTTGCGAAATACATAAACTAAAGCTTTTAATTGTATGCTTAAATTTTTTAATCGTCCAATATTCCTTGGAATTCTTAGCGGTCTACTGTTGGCTCTATCGTGGTACGAGAGTTTACCTAGTATTACGGTGTTTTTTGGATTTGTTCCGTTTTTGTTAGCACTCGACAAACTATTTGATAATAATTGTGGTTTCTGGAAAGTGATATTTGTTTCGTTTGTGACTTTTTTCACTTGGGCTGCATTATCGGTGTGGTGGATTTATAATGCAACAATTTTTGGGGCCATAGCTGCATTTCTCATAACCGGATTTATGATGTCCCTTGTAATGGCTGGTTACTACTTTATCAGAAAGCATGCAGGTAGAACTGTTGCGATGTTTGGCTTTGTCACTCTATGGATTGCCTACGAGCAATTTTTTCATAATTCAGAAATTGCTTGGCCATGGCTAACTTTAGGTAACGGAATTGGTAATCATACATGGTTAGTTCAATGGTATGAATACACAGGGGTATTGGGAGGTTCGTTATGGATTTTAGCGATAAACTTCTTTATACTTGGATTGTTTACAGCTTGGCGTGAGAAGAATTATGGCAGAATTTATTGGTACTCTATCGATATAGCAATACTGATACTTGTACCAACAATAATTTCGTTGGCAATCTTTTTTAAATACAAGGAAACTTCCAATCCTGTTAATGTGGTTGTTGTGCAACCCAATATCGACCCTTATAACGAGAAGTTCAGTGGCTTAACCAACGAGCAGCAGCAAGAGATTATACTTAACCTCGCCAAAGAATCAGTCGATAGTACCAC
>WBUV01000316.1 GCA_008933525.1 Bacteroidales bacterium
AATACCATCATGGGAGGTTTCGATTAATGTTTTATACCGCTCCTGACTCTGCTTTAACTCCTCCTCCACCTTTTTGCGTTCGGAAATATCTCTAACAACGGCAAGTATCCTGTTATCTCCACCAATGCTTGAGCTACGCAAAGCAACCTCAACCCAAAACAGCTCTCCATTCCTCTTTTTTGCTTGCCACTCAAAAAATTTAACTCCATTCTCAACAACATCGTGAATTAGTCTCGTTGCATTATCGTCGGTGAATTGTTCCACATTCGACGAAAAATTTGCAATGGTATAGCCCTTAACTTCATCCTTGGAGGTATAGCCGTACATCTGAAGCATTGCAGCATTCACATCGAGAATTCTACCCGTTTGAGCATCGTGAATAAAAATAGCCTCGCTGGTGGAGTTGAATATTTCCTGATAATTGTGCGCATTAACATTTGCCTGCTCGCTTTGCAGTTCAGCCTCAGCAAGAGCCTTATTAATTTTACTGTCGATCCTTTTCCGATCGAACAGATTAAAAATTAAGAATACTATAAAGAAAAATCCCAGCAGGAGTATTCCAAAGGCTACAACGGTAACCTGAGTCGATCGCATTGATGCTGTTTTAACAGGAATCTCGACCATCATGCTCCAGGGCTCAATGTCGGGGCTTAAAACAATTGGATAGAAGAAACGGAATACGCGCTGGCCCGAAAATTCTGAAACTGTTTCAACGGCTGCTTCCTGACCATTTACAACTGCGTTGTATACAACGGAATTTGTTGAAGTAATAAACTCGAAAATATTCTTGTTAACCAGCGCAGAATCCTTATGGGTAACAATTCTTCCCTTGTTAGTAATAAGAGATAAAAAACCTGTATTATAGGGTCGAATTGAATTTAACTTTTTGCTTAAGTTATCCAGATCTATATCGATACCAACAGCACCAACAAATTCATTATTTATAATGACAGGAACACTCACCGAGGTACCATAAAAAACATACTTGTATCCGCTGTAAACAAAACGGTAGGGTTCGGTAATAATATCTCTCCTCGATTCCTTTGGGGCAAGATAGTGTGGCCCAAGGTAATCGGCAATAGTCATTACCTCGGAATAAACTCGGTGATTATAGTGGAAATAACCAATGCCCAGCGATCCTGCATCGTTATAGGTGGAATCCTTTATGTAAAGGTAATCCTTCCCATCAAAGGCATTGGGTTCCCATAAAGTCCAAACAGCCAAAAAATCATTATTCTGCATCAAGCCGTTCTGTAATATTGATCTCACCTTTGAACGGGAACCTTTTAGGTCGTGAAGTGTTACAAGTTGATACTTTACCGATTGGGCAACTACCAGCGCTGAAACAAAGTACTTCTCGGTTTCAACAGCGGCTTTCCGTGAAATCTCCTGAGCAAGGAGTTTTGAGTCGTTATAAATTAATTTTCGCTGATTAATGCCAAGGTAGGCAAAAAGTAGAATAATAATAATTGCAGTAACAATTGCAACTATTACAGCTGTTTTAGAACTTGTATATGGTTTACGATAAATCAAATACTAAGCTATTGAACAAAACATGTAATACGTTAATTATGAGTGTAAGTTAACACTTTTATAAAATAATACCTTTCCGATTGATATAATTCACTATGTAGTTGATAAACAGTTTATTTTTAATGACAAACTATTAAGATTACAAAGGAATGAGCTGACCCTGTGTTTTCTCGAGCAGCAAATCGAGTAACTTGGTAGTTGCTAAAGCATCGCCAGCTGCTCTGTGCCTATTATTGATAGGAATACCAACACTCTGACAAAGATTTCCTAGGCTATAAGATTTTAATCCGGGTATTATTTTCCGGCTCATCTTAACAGTACAAAGGGTTTGACGCTGATAATCGTAACCCAAACGTTTAAACTCTGCCTGTATAAAACCATAATCGAACTGGGCGTTATGAGCAACAAAGAGCTTTCCCTCAGTTATCAAAACTATTTGTTTGGCAACCTCATAGAACTTTGGCGCATTCGCCACCATTTGATTATTTATGCCTGTAAGGTTTGTTATAAATGGAGGAATGCTAACCTCGGGGTTAATAAGAGTGGCAAACTCATCGACTACTCGCCTGCCATCGTGAATATAAATTGCTATTTCGGTAATTTTATCGACTTGCGCCCGTCCTCCGGATGTTTCAATATCAACAACTGCGTACATTATCTCCTGTTTAAGCAAAAATAAAATATGACTGAATTGCTATAGCTGCAAGAATAATTAGAGTAAAAAGCAGCTCAGTCCAAAAACCCCTTCGAGTATTGGTAAAGTAATTAGTTAACTGAAAGCTTAATGGAATTGAAAGAATATAAGCTATTTCGTACGAAGCGGTGGGAATTAGCGCAAAGCAAACAGCCCCAATAAACAGCAACCAGAAAAAAAGCGTATGGTACTTACGAACACTAATTTTCTGACTTGCCATACTTGGAATCAAATAGAATAGCGATACCAATGTTGGCAGCCCAATGGCCGATGTAAAAATTATTGGAATTAGCTCATCGATGGACGACTCCGTATCGGTTATTAAATTGCTTTTAACCAGCTTAAATATTTCCGCGATATCGATATTTAACCAGTAGTAAACTAGCATTAAAAAACCCCAGGGGAGCGCAATTCCCAGTAAGGCAACAAACCACTCGCGCAATGCAAATGCCCTAAGCAGTAGAAGTCCCATAAAAACTATTAGGTAAAATGGTATTGCTGGGGCATAAAAAAGCGATGCAATTCCAAGCGAAATACCTGCGCGGAATAGGTTATCGAGCGGGTTTGATTTTTGGTATATAGCAAAAATATGGTCGAGGGCTAACAAAACAAAAAATGCTGCAAAAATTGCAGGGTTAATCCGTTGTATTGGAATAAACGCTGTTGAAATTAAAAAGTAAAATAGCGAAGGTAAATAAGTTCGCTGCTTTACAATAATGAATTTACTGTTAAGATGTAAAAGGTAAAATCCAATAGCCATTATAAGCGCAAACGAAATGATATTGGATAAAAAAATACTCTGGTTGACATACTTTACAAGAATAGCGTAAAGTGGCATATTTATGGTGTCGAAAATAAACGGATAGGACATCCCATTCAGAAACGTTTTTAACCATATTGCAACCGACATAATTATTACCAGAATAACCACTGAGAGTTGCGATTTTCGGAAAAAGGATAGAAGCATATCAGGTTGTGTTAGCTATATTTCTCTAAATCCTTACCAATATCGGATCGGAAGTATTTTCCCTCGTAACTTATTGTATTTGCAGCAAAGAACGATAACTCCAATGCTTGTTTCATGGTATTGCCCAAAGCAGTACAGGCAAAGACCCTACCTCCCGATGTTACCAACTTTCCATTTACAACCGATGTTCCGGCATGGAATACCATTGTGTTCTCCGCTGAAGGAATACCCTCAACAATTTTCCCTTTCTCGTAACTCTCCGGATAACCACCCGATACCAAAATTACCGTTGTTGCCGTTTTATCCGATAGTTTTATATGGGCATTTGCCAATTCACCCTTTGCGCATTGTTGGAAAAGCTCCAGCAAATCGCTTTCGATACGCGGCATCACCACCTCTGTTTCCGGATCGCCCATTCGTACGTTATACTCAATTACGTATGGTTCTCCATCAACATTCATAAGGCCGATAAAAATAAAACCTTTGTATGGGATGTTATCCTTTTTTAGTCCATCGACTGTAGGCTTAATAATACGCTCCTCAACCTTCCGCATAAATTCCTTACCGGCAAAAGGAACAGGCGAAACAGCACCCATACCGCCAGTGTTCAGCCCTGTATCGGCTACTCCAATGCGCTTGTAATCCTTTGCTTCCGGTAGCACCACGTACGAATGACCGTCGGTAAGGACAAAAACCGATAGTTCAATACCGCTCAAGAACTCCTCTATAACCACCTTAAGGCTGGCATCGCCAAATTTGCCCGCAAAAAACTCGTCGAGGGTTTGGCAGGCCTCGGTGTAGGAGTTGGAAATAACCACACCCTTTCCAGCAGCCAGTCCATCGGCCTTAAGCACGTAGGGTGGGCTCATGGTTTTAAGGAACTCCTTGGACTCCTTAGCCTGGGCAGATGTAAAGGTTTGGTAACGGGCTGTGGGAATTGCGTGGCGCTGCATAAACGCCTTGGCAAAATCCTTGCTGCCCTCGAGCATGGCCGCCTGCGATCCCGGGCCGAAGACGCGCAGCCCCTCCCGCTCGAAGTGCTCGACGATCCCCAGGACCAGCGGGGCCTCCGGACCGACGACGGTGAGGTCGGGCCT
>WBUV01000317.1 GCA_008933525.1 Bacteroidales bacterium
ATGTGGTATTATCCTTTTCATTAAAATGAAAATCACCAGACCGCCAAGATCCTCTCAAATTTTCGGATAAGGAATACTTATTTAGTGTTTTTAGAATATAATTTCTAGCTTCAACTCGTTTTTTTTAATATTCATCTGGCATTAATTAATTGTAGATATTACATTTCTAAGAGAATTCCAATTTTCGTAAGATGGATTTCTAGATAAGGAGGGTATAACATCTCTTAGTTCTCTTAAATACTCAGAAACTAATGTTCGTTCATGCTTTCTTTGGAATTTATCCTTATTAATATCGTCAGGGTACATGGCTAACTCTATCCAATTCTTTAGGTCTCCATTTGGGTATATTGCAAATATTTCTGCATATCCTTCTGACTTTGGGTGAGATTTGGCAAATGGAGATAAAAGATTTGCAGCAACTAATCGTAGTAACCCTTGTCTATTTTGACCTCTTGATAAATATATAGCAGCTTCTGCAAATAAACATTGGACAGAAGACTTAAAACTGTTAGCCTGCCATAGTGCATGATTCGTTGGATATTCAAAATATTTTCTACCACAGTCTACAAGTTGCTGAATAGGGTCTATAATACCTAAATCAAAACCTACAAGACTTTGAGTAATGCTTTGAAACATTTTACAAGTAATTTCAGCATGCTTCTCATTGTGTTTTTTTGCGATTTCTAAAGACCTTTCAAAACATTCTCTTGTTTTTAATCCATTTCGCAATGTGCCAAATGCAATACCAGCTCGGTGATAAATTCCACATTTTAAACCTTGACTCATATTCGAATCTGATATATGGTTGATGACACTCTCATATTGCTTAATAACTTCATTGTGATTTTGCTCTTGACTTAATACTTTGATATTTAGTAATCTTAAAATATTCTGATTTTCATTAGAAAGATGTCTAAAGTATTCTGGTTCTAGTAACATATCAAGATGTTCTCTTGCACCTGGTAGTGAATTCTCTTTTCCAATGAAACCAGACTTCTGTTCAATTTTTATAATCTCCAACTTTTTATTCAATGGTGCATCTTCAAAACCATGAATACCTAAAAGAATGTTTTTAGCACTAACATAATCACCACTATCAATGTATTTGAGTATATATTCATTTATAGGTTCCTTATCTATGATCATTGAATATCCATTTGGAAAGTTATTATTTTTTGTTTCATCTAAATACGTTGGTTTATTACCTGTTGGAGGTCTTTCAAATTCACGTTTATTATAAATATTTCTTATTAACTTCTTATATTCATCTTCAACGGTTATTGAATTACTAAAGTCTATTGCTATCCTTGATCTCAGATATGTAGGAAGATAGGGCTTACCTTCTTTGCTCTTTTGCATTATAATTGGAATAAACTTTGTTTGTAATGCGTCACTATATATCTCAGGGGCGATAATAAGCCCCTCTACACCAACACCTCCAAGTCTTTTATTTGCCCTTTCTGTATATTCCTTATTTGAAAATAATAATACCTTATTAATATCATCGTCATTAACCATTTTCTCCATGAAAACATTAGGATCTTGACCTTCAGTTAAATCCCATACGTCTAGAATAACAAAAACTCCATCCATTGCTAGCCTATTTGCAAATTCAATTACTCTAGATTTATTTTCAGGTGGTGTCCATGAATATGAAATAAATACTTTGGGCTGAATCAGTTTTTCCATAATGATTTCTTTGTCTTAATTGTATCCTAATTTGTTAAGTAGATTGTTTGTGTATTTTTCAAATACATTATAATCTTCCCTCGAAAAAATATTTTGATAATCACCGATTAGACCTTTTCTATAAAGGATGGAGGTGTGTTTTGCTTTATTATTGCTTTGAGTACTGTGTTGGGAAATTCTTACATCAATAATTTTAGAATTTGGATTAATAGCTAAATATTCTCTAATTTTTAGAAAACAACCATAGTAGTCTTTTAGTATTTGTTCATATGATAAAAACAGAATATTGTTTTTTTGTAACCAACCATTCAAATGATAATACCAGTATTCAACTCTATTTAAATTTTTCGAAAATGTGTCATCATCCAAATCATTTTTCATATTAATAAATTGGCTGAAATTTATAGCATTTCTTTCGGGGTAAAGTTTATTATAATAGTAATATAGAGAGTTTAACACATCTCTACCATCACGATAGACATAAATTATTTTGCAGTTTTTAAACAAATAATTTGCTATGTGAAGAATCGTTTCATTATTAGAATAATAATCCGAATGGTTAGCATGTGCATGAGACTTTATAACTCTAGGTTTATCCTTCAAATTTGAAATAAATTGGTTTTCAAATTCCTTTTTATGTATATTTTTCTGAAGGCCTGCCAAAGAAAGGTATGGCTTTGCATTAGAATAAATATCAAAATTGTTAAGTATGAGATCAATTGTTAGTTGAGTCCCAGACCTCCTATGCGACGCTATTATGATATGATCTTCTCTCATGCCTAAACTAATATTCTCGTTTTGGGAAATAGAAAGTTTCAAATGGAATATTTTTACGAAAACAAATGTTTTCTTGTAATTTTTGCATTAATAGCATATTGTTTAGTGCCAATCTGTTTTTTGCAAGCAACGTTTTTGTGAAGTAAGCTTCATTCCACGCCATTATTGAATCGGCTACTGTTCTATTAGTAAAACACACTTTAACACTTTTATTTAATTCAGCGATTGCTTCAATCCAATAATAAAGTGTATAAGTAAACTGTGGATCTTTAAGAATACTGTTCGGAGGTAGTTCCAATAAAAAGTGCTTAATAAAGTTAATATTCAGTTTTGTAAGGGTGGCTTTCATACTTATCTCAGACTCCAATTTAAAAAAATGTGTATTTTTTGACAAGGAAATGATTTCTCTGTTAATATTTCTAGTTCGTTGACATTCCCTTGTCATGTATTTCTGACTTAATCCGTTCCCATGTTCAAGTTTATTATTCAAAATAGCAGGATTATAGTATCCATCCTCTTCAAGAATGTGAGTTATTAAAGATGTACCTGTTTTGTATACACCACAAACTAATACAAAATCAGGTTTTATTATTGATTGTGGTTGTAAAAAATCAATTCTAGTCATGCTATCACAAACATTATAACTAGATTGGCTAAAAGCATTATTCCATAAAAGGGAAAAAGTGTTTTAGAAAATATACTTAGACCCCAAGTTCTATCTTCATTGTTATAAGAAGATGCATCCATGTTGAAATCAACTTCTTGTTCAGTTCTATTTGCTGTTTCCTTATACAATTCAACATATTGTTTTTCTGTAGAAATAAAGAAACCGTCTAAAACCCAAAAAGATGGGATAACAATATATGAGACAATTGCAAAGTTGATATTTGAATCTTTAGCCGCTAGAGCGAATAGTGCTGAGACAATTGTTATTGTCCATCCTTTTATCAGGAAGGAATTTGAATTCATTCTGGCAATAACATTTTGGATGAATTCAAGATGTTTGATTTTATTTTCCATTTTTTCAGTTTATTTCAAGATTATTCATTTGTGTAGAGACTCTTTTAACATGTGCCATAACGGTCGGCTGTTGCTTACGCTGGGGAGTTAACCGCCAGCGGCGTTATCCGCCGTTAAAAAGTTAGTTAAAGGTAATAAAAATCCGCATCTGTATCATCAGCCCCAGTGAAAGGAACAGCCTGTTAGCAACTGATTTTTTATTTGATTTCTTCATTCCAACAAGATAAGCATACCAATGTATTTAACTCTTTTTCTTCTCCTTCCTCAAGTATATATTTAACATTTCCTTTGCATCCGTCTTTTTCGCAATTTTCTCTAATAACATAAAATGTAGTTTGACATACAATGCAACTGATTTTATTCGAATCAGGTTTGTTCGGGTTCAAAAAGGCCCATTTGCTATTAGGTCTTTCAAGTCCATTTTGGGTAATTCTTTCCCCTTTTTCGGTACAGTATGGACAAAAATAGGCACGACCAGTTATGTTTACTGAAAAGTGTTTTTTTAACTCTTTCTTACCCAGAAAAAAATTCAAATACTCTATTCTGTTATATTGAATAGTTTCTTCCCACTCAACTGCTGAGTCATCATGTTCGAAACCTGGGTGTTTGTAAAATTTATCTAGTACTGCACTCCAAAAACTATCTTTACCTAATAGGAAGGTAAATGAATCTAATACTAATTTAAGAATATAATCAGGAGAGATTTGCTCTGTCCCAATTCCATGTATAATTTTATTTCGTTTTTTTCTAACCTCTTCATACAACATTAAAAAATCTTTATGAATTTTTTCTTTTTCAATACAAG